>MPNF01000070.1 GCA_002238885.1 Alphaproteobacteria bacterium bin95
CGGGGAACTCGGGATCTCGCCCGTCACCCTCTACCGCTATGTCGATCCGCAGGGAAACCTGCGAGACCACGGAAAGCGCGTGCTCGGCGCTTAGAGTGTCATTTAGCACTCATCCGTAAACGACCCGGTACTGGGAATCACACCGTTGCACAGCGGAAGCTGTGTAACTGGTATCGAGATTTATTGCCACTCGTATCGAGATTTATCGCAGCGCAATATCAACGCCTTATATCCGCCTCGCCATAGCCCGACTGCTCAGCCGAAGTGGGTGCACAATGGGCCCATTCCGCTCTCGCCCAGCGCACCCGCCAGACACCGAAAGCGGCCGTCAGGGAAGGCCGTTCAGTCGTCGCGGTCGGCCTCGCCCGCGCGCTTCGCGGCGATGGCCGTCAATCGCCCGAAAGACGGATGACGAAGCCCAGAACCACGATTGCGGCAATCCAGAGCCCGATCATCCAGCGGAGATTGTCCTTGTCGCGCTTCGCAGCTTCGGTATCGCGCTTCGCCATGTCTTCGGCTAGGCGGGCGATGTCGGTCTTGTATTCGGCCTGCATGGTCTTCATGCGCTCCTCCAGTCGGGCGATCCGCTCGGACAGCTCATGCGGCGTCGGTCCGTCGTCAGCCATGAGCGGCGGCTAGACCAGGGACAACTGCGGAGCGGCATCCTGGGCGGCTTCGCGGGCCTTTCCGGTCAGATGCGTCGCCACGGTCGGGTTCATGAAGTAGCGCACCCCGCGCCCGTCGCGCCGGCGCGCGATCGCTCCGATCGAAACCATCTCCGAGACGATCGAGGACAGGTGCCGAGGCAGGATGCCCACCCGCTCCGCGAGCTCGGCACGAGCCAACATGATCTCGCCGGTGTCCATGCGCATGGCCGTAAACATCTCGGCCCACACAGCCACCGCCGCGAGCGGCCGCTTGCTGTTCTGTCGGAGCCACTGGACGACGGCCGCATTCTGCTGCGGAGAGAGCATGACGAAGGTCCACTTCTTGCCGGATACAGTCACCTGGTCGAGAGCCGCGACGACGCGGCCCAGGGCCTCCCAGGGGATGTCGTGAGCTTCGCCCAGGTCCAGGAGCCCCTGGCGCACCACGTCGGCCTGGCTCTCCTCGAGGCGGTCCCGCCTGGACCGAAAACGATGAATAGTCGCGGACACGGCCGCCTCCCTGATTGGTCCCACAGTGAGGGAGATACTAGTCCCTATGAGTGGGACTTGGCACCCCCCCCCAACGCGCGCGCGCGCGAGATGGGATTCTAGAAGCCGGCGAATGGCCGTAGGCGGGCCGCCAGCGCCCCACATATGGCGCAGGCCCGCTCGGAGGTCTTCGCCGGCCCCCCACCCCTGTAGTCCCCTCCCAACGAACAACCCAAGCGGCCGCCGGCTAACGCCGGCAAAGGCTGTCGATCTTCTGGCTCCCTCCGGTCGCCGGATCGACTAAGAAGCGGCCGGCGCTAACGCGCCGAAGACCCGCGCTCATGGCTCCCTTCGGTCGCCACGCGGGTCCCTCTGCTCAGCATGGGGGCGCTAACGCGCCCTGGAGGCACTCACAGGCCCGTGCCCGCCCCTCAGGGGCTCGCGCTACGCGCTTGCTCGTCAAGCCGCCAGACGACGGGGACTGCGCGTCCCCGTCACCCCTGCGGCAAAGCCTCCGGACCGCCATTGTATAGCGTTATGTAACGGTATAGGATCGTTACGTAACGATGGATACGGAGGCAGTGGAATGGCTCTCACCAATGCCGAACGGCAGGCCCGATGGCGCGCGCGCCGCGCCGCTGCCGAACCCGTCAGGACCTACCGGCACCCCGCAGACCGGCGCGCACGGCCTCAGCGATGGGCAGACGCCGTCGCGACCCTCCAGGCGCTCCAGGACGAATATCGCGACTGGCGCGACGCCCTCCCGGAGGCCCTGGCCGATAGCCGCACCGCCGAGCTGCTCGAGGCCGTCTGCGACCTCGATCTTTCCGAACTGGAGATCGAGCTGCCGCGAGGCTTCGGACGGGACTGAGCCGATCCGTCATCTGTGCGCCGGGCGCAACGCCAAGCCCCCGCCAGGCGGCCGGATCGCGCCGGATCGGGATCCCGAGCTCCCCCGCGAAGCCCGCCGCACGCCCCTCCGAGGCCCCGAAGCCGTGCATCCGGCGCAAAGCCGCCTGCAGGCGGAAATCGCCCTGAAAGGCGAATTCCGGCCGGCCTCGGTCATGTTCAGCCCTCCGGGGGTTCGTCACAGTAGGGGACGGGCAGTTTTTCGACCTTTCCGATAGCGCGAAGCGCCAAAACACGAACCTTGTAGGGAATCTGCCGGGTGTTCTGGGCAAGCCTGCGCCAACGGTAGCGGCGAGACCAACCTTGCAGCTTCGCGTCTCGTTTTGCGCGCCAGGACAGCAGATCACTCAAGCCATTGTCATCCTGCCGCGCCATCGCGGGAACGATTTGCAGCGGGCGCAACCGTCTGGCGGTCTTCGACAACCGAAGATTGAACAGGATGTGGTCGGCTGGGAGCGAAGGATCGGCGAAGGCTTCTAGCGCCATCCGAGCCCCTCGACGGTCGATCATGTAGGCCGCCGCATTCGGGCACCATCGCTCCAGCCGCCGCAGTATCCGTTTCGTCGGCGTTCGACCGCAGGGACCCCACAGCGGCCGCCGATGCTTCGCTCCTCCCTCCTCCAGCCGGACGATGCGTGCGCCGGCGGGCCACCAGTCCATGTTGTGCAGCAGGGCGGGCGTGTCGAAAGCAAGCTCGGCGTCGTCTTCGAGGATCAGGGCTGCGGGCGCCCCCGAGCCCAGAAAGGCCATCATGGCCATGCTGTGGCCCAGAACACATGCCGCCGCACCGAGGTCGATTCGCCAGAACGGCCGATTGCCATTCGTCACCTGCTCCCATTCCTCTTGTGCGGCCAGCAACCGAGCATCGACGGCAGGAATGCGCGTCGCCTCAACGCCCAAACGGTCGAGCTGCTCAGAGATCATCGCCCACCGATCCGGTCGGCGGTCGAGGTTGATGACATAGACGGGAAGCATGGCGAAACGAGTTACCACGGATTAGCTACGAAAAAGCCACGGAATGGCCTGGAAGGGGAAGGCTGTTGGTGGCCGCGAGGCCGAGCCCGGACTATCGAGGCTTCGCCAAGCCGCTACAAGCCGAACCGCCTCACCAGGTGGCCCACATGGTGATCCGCCCACCAGATAATTTCCCCTGCCCGAGGTCTAACCACCCCCTGCCTTCCCAGCTCCCTGGCAATGTCCCGGTATCCCCATCCCTCCGACCGCAGTGATCGTATCGCCTCCACCGCTATCCCGATCCGCACCAATTCCCTCTCCCTGGCCTCCTTCCTGGCCTCTCTCATCCCTCCCCTTTTGCGCCTCTCGATCCTCTCCCTCTCGTCCCGATCCCGCTTCTCCATGCGTCGATTCTGTTGATCCTGATGCGCCCTTTTCCGACGCTTCTCCCTTCCACGTTTCGACATCCTCGATCCCCGTTTTCCGTCCTCGATAAGACCGTACTGGGAATCACACCGTTGCACAGCGGAAGCTGTGTAACTGGTATCGAGATTCATTGCCACTGGTATCGAGATTTTTCACACCCCAATATCAACGCCTTATGTCCGCCCCGCCATAGCCCGACTGCTCAGCCGAAGTGGGTGCACAATGGGCCCATTCCGCTCTCGCCCGGCGCACCCGCCAGGCACCGAAAGCGGCCGTCAGGGAAGGCCGTTCAGTCGTCGCGGTCGGCCTCGCCCGCGCGCTTCGCGGCGATGACCGTCAATCGACCGATCATGCCGGACGGGATCGCCGCGCCAGCGCCGGAGCGCATCGAGGCCGTCCGCCGTGCCGTCGAGCGTCATCGGAAGGTTTGTACGTAGGATTACTCTAAGAGTATTGATTCTGCCTCCCGGAGCGCGGGCCGCAATCTGCCGGCGCTGTAGCTCGGCAAGGCCGGCCAGCACCTCGCCGCTCGGGGCCGGCCGATCAATTGGAAAGAGGGGGGTCGTTTTGTGCGGCCGCAATTCGACCCTCCCCATGCCGGCGTGCTTGTGCGATGGCCGAGCCGGGCCGGAATGCGCGCTGCCAGCGCACGGCGGCAATCTACAGGGCAGTCCGCTTCGGGAAGGGGGCGCGAAAGGCGGTTTTCGGGCCGTGGGGCCGCGCAAGGGTACTTTCAGGGCTCGTGGCAGCCGGAAAGGCCGTCGCGGCGCTCTACGGCGGTTTATTGCGGCAGAATGCGGCCGGCGGCGTTGCCTCCCTGCCCGCAATGAGCCGGGAGGCTCGCCGGCTCGGTCCCTCGGCAGGCGCAGCGAACCTTGCTGCTACACGCGGCCGGGAGGCGGCAAGAGCTTTCGGCTATCTGTGATGGAGGACACGGCCGCGGGACAGGTGCAATTGCATTCAGGCAGACGACGGCGGCGGCGGCTCACCAGAGCCGCTGTCGTCTGTCCTCTCTCCCTTCCTCTCCTCTGGGAGAGTCTGGGAGAGTCTGGGTACCTCGCGCGCGCATTATGCGCGAGGCCAAGAATCACAGCAAGAATTGCCGGGTGTCACAGCAAGAATTGCCGGGTGTCACAGCAAGAATTGCCGATCAGCAGGCCGGCCAATCGTCCGTCTCGGCCTTCCACTGGACGGGGCGCGGCCCAAGAATGCGCACGCCGCCGCGCGTCTCCTCCAAATCGATTGCGTTATAATGGTCCAGGAGCTCAAACGAGGCGCGTGCGCGGCGCCGGTTTTCGCTAATGGTCCGGTCCAGGCCGATTGCGGCAGTCAAATCGCTGTCGCTCAGTATTGGCGACAAGCTGCGCCCCGGATTGAGCACAAGCGTGGACGGATCGCGCACCAGCTTGGCTTTCCGGCCTTCCCGGCCCTTCCGCCAGATTTCCTTGCCTTCGGCGTCCAATAGCGGCGGGGGAATTCCGCGCGTCTGTGGATGGCCCTTCTTGGCGCTTCTGTCCAGGATCGATGCGGCTGCGAACATGGCGCGGTAGCCGATGGGATGATGCTTGCCGAGCCAACACAAGAGCCGCCAATCTACGCGCATCCCGTCGGCAGCGATCTTCGGTATGCGCAGCCAGAATTCGACCATGTTTTGGTCCGGCGTCAGCGGAATATCGCCTACCGCAGCGACGCGCTTCATGGTGCCGCCGACAAGCACGCGCCCAAGATCGCGATCTATGACTCCCAGCGCCTCCGGGAAGGCTTCCCAATCCCGATTCCAGTTTTTCCAGTGGGCTTTCCAGTCGTCACGACCCGCCCACAAATCGCCCATGCTTCGGGGATCGCCCTCGTCGTCGAAATCCGGGTGCAGCCACCGGATGACATAGCCGAGAGGCAGTTTCAGGCTGGCAAGCTCGCCGTTTCGGTCCGTGCGGCCCAAGTGCAGGAACGCGCCCGCGAGTAGCCGCATCGAGCGCGGCGCGGTTCGCCCGTCCTGTAGCGGTAGACCGCGTTTTGTGTCGTAAAGCGCGAGAATCCAATGAGGGATGTAGTCGATTGCCGGCGTGAAGCCTTCCCCCGTGAATGTGTATTGCCGGTTCCCGCTGTCTCTCGCGAAGTCCGGCATGGTCTCGGTTTCGGCGATCCTGTGTAGGCGGGCCAGGCTGCTGCGCCGCTTCGGTATGAAGGGCGTGACCTCGCGCGGCTGGCTTGTCTTCCATTCCTGCCAAGCGCAAACAAGAGGCCGAAGCGGATGATCGGGGCGCTTTTTCATCGGCATGATCTGCCACGCTTGATGCACCATCGGCATCAGTAACTTCATACCCGCGTGGAAGGTCAGAGCCGCATCGGCATCTGTCGGCACATGCGCCATAAGCGTCTTGATCTGCGGGGCAGTCCTGATAGCGGTGGTGATTTCTTCCTCCGAGGCGAGACCTTCAAGCGCACTCAAGTCGTAGCGCGTTTCGACCTTCCACGACGGGAGCATGTGGGGATCCAGGTTGCTGTAGGCGACCAAGCCATCGATAGCATCGTGCCATGCAATGGCGGACAGGATGCGGGCTGCTTCGGCCTTAGCCTCTGCAGGGCACTGCGGATACCATTCTGCAAGCGCGGCTTCGGACGGGATCATGTTCATCGGGCAGGCGTCGCGCTTGGCTTCGTCTTCCGCGTGCGCCTGCCACCACTCGCGGCGGGCTACGGCTCCCAGGACTTCCGCCGTCGTCTGGGCGGTCATAAGCGTCAGGTGGGGATTATCCGTCATAGGGATTCCTCTTGATCGCCGGCCTCGATGCCGCTGCTCTATCAGCTCGGCAGAATTGGAGCGCTGGGGGCGGGTGGCGGCGGAGCGCCAGCGGGAGCCGCCGGACGGCCTCGCGCGACCCCTTCCCGCCCTAGGGCTCCTAGGGGTACCTAGGGGGGATCCTGAAACCCTTGATTCCCTAGGGGTTGAGGAAGGTTCGGTCAAGCGGTTGCACGGATTCGGTCAAGCGGTTGCACGGATTCGGTCAAGCGGTTGCACGGATTCGGTCAAGCGGTTGCACGGTCAGAGAGTCCGCCGCTTGTGCGTCTCGTTTCCCCCCGGCGCACCCCACCAGTCCGGCGGCTCCAGGTGCCAGCGCGTCCCGTCCTCGACGATCACCAAGTCGCCGTTTTTCTCCATTATGCGCAGGGCCTCGCGTGTCCGTCGCAACGCATCGGATCGTGCCTGCTTGGTGGACAGGTTCGCTTCCGGGAATGCCAGCGCAAGCAGGTCCTCCGGCGTCAGCCAAGGCAGGCGCTCAAGCTCGGGATTGCGTTCATAGTCTCCGGTACGCACGGCGCGGTCGTCGCTCCAATGCGTGACGGCCCGGCCGCCCTTGCCGGTCAGCGATTGCCCTTGAGCGTCCACGACAACGCCGCGCGTGTCGCGCTCGACAGTCGGAACGGTTGGAGGAAGCCGCTTGCCGTTGTGCGTCAGATGGCGGTTCCAAAGGTAGGCCAGCCCCAACGAGGATCGATAGGCCGGCGCCGACATGACGCCGTATTTGCGGAGCGTCGGGCGGTGAATCATCGGCCCGGCCCCGGAGCCGGGCGGCAGGCTTACCTCGAAGACAAGCGAGGAATTCATGTCATTGAGCCTGGGCATGTTCGTGACCGTCGCGGCAGCCCAATAGCCGCCAGGCCGCCCCGTTTCCGGGTCCGTCCACGGGACGCGGGCGTTATGGACGCGATAGAGCGCCCGCAAGAGCTTCGGCCCATCCCGGCTTTGGCGGAATGTGCCGTTCGGCCATACGGCGTTGATGAATTCCCGAAGCGTGCAGACGAGGCGGCGGGGGACCGAACGCTCGCCGGGCTTGCCCCACAACACGCACTCGACCCAGACACGCAACGCCAACGGTGCGCCCCGCCCGCGTGCGGCACTTGCTTCGCCGGTCGCATCGAACAGCACCAGGGGCAGGCTCGGCACCACGGCGGATTCCGCCGGCTCGAAGCCGGGCAGGCTCCCGAACAGGTCCGGCTCCCGAATGGTGGCGAGTCCGGCGCGATCCGTAGCGGGGAGCTCGCCGAACAGGCTTCCTTGCTCGCTCCGCAAGTCGCGGACGGTGGCGAAGGGTGTCGGCATGATGGTGTTTGCTTTCCGGTCGGCCTCGCCGTTGAGCGCTCGCTCTTGCCAGGCCCGCACGATGGGTGCGAACGGATGGCTGAGGCGTTCGTGCTGCGATTCGAGCTCGCGCCAGGTCCCGTGCACTTCCTCGAAGCGGGCGTAGGCGAATGCGCCCTTATCTTCGTCGCAAACGAACGCTATGGGACCGGGGACGGACGGAATCCGAAACATCGAGCGCAGCAAGATCGGCAGATCCGGGCGCCATTCGATTTCCACCGCGCTCCATAGTTCCGTCCACCACCAGGGCAGCTTCTCGGGGAGAGGCGAGGCGTCCTTGCTCATGTCGAGCATGAATGGCCCTCGCATAGCGTCGGCCAGCGCGATCAGGCGTCGGCTCGCTTCGTCGTGCATGTATGGCAGGCGCTCGGAAAGCCAGTCGCGCAGCTCGTCCTCGGTCGGGATGGCATCGGGCGGGCAGGCGTCGCGCTTGGCTTCGTCTTTCTCGTGCGCCTGCCACCACTCGCGGCGGGCTAAGGCTTCCAGGACTTCCGCCGTCGTCTGGGCGGTCATAAGCGTCAGACGGGGATTATCCGTCATAGGGATTCCTCTGGCTCGCGCCGTTCGCGGTTTCCGCCTTTGGAGCGGTCTCCGTCTTCCCGTTGTTTGCCGGTTTTGCGGCATTCCCGTCGGCATCCTTCGGCGGCGTTTCGGTCCAGGCGTTGGCGAGCTGCCATCCCGCGAAGCCGTCATCGCGGTTCTGCCGCGCGGCGAGCGTCATGCCCCATCCGTCGCGCCCGTGATTGCTTTTGATGACTTCGATGCTCCGCCCGCCTGTTGGGTTCGGCCCCATGTAGGCGACGCCGCGCGCGCGATCCTGCCATGCGGCGCTGCCGGCGACGGCGCCGGCTCCCGGTTTCGTCCCGTCGCGGGCATTGTTGCGGGCTTCCTTGGTGTCATGCGCGACGATCAGCACGCCGGCGTTGTGACGCTCCGATTCCGCCGCCAGCGCCCGCATGAACGCCCGCACGGGTCCGGGCTGATTGGCGTCGGCTCCCTCGATCAGCTCCGCCGCCGGGTCCAGGACGATCAGGGACGGGCGGAGCGCCTCGACAGCCTGCCATAGCGCCGCCCATGTCGCGGTCGGCTCGACCTCGCCCGGGCGACGCAGCCCGCCGGTCACGAACAGCGGGCCGGGGTCCGGCATGACATGCAGCCGGTCCGGGATATGCTTGCGCCCGCCGACGATGCGCCCGACGCGCCCTGCAAGGCGCGGGCCGCTGTCCTCGTAGGCCGCAAGCAGGACCGGCCCGCCGCGCACGCCGAAACCCAAGGCGTCGCCCTCGCCGCCCTCGCCGGCTTGCACGGCGGACAGCGCCAGCGCCAGCGCGACATAGCTCTTGCCGGTCCCGCCCGCGCCGGAAAGGATCGCCGGCTCGCCTACCGATACCAGCGGCCAGCATTCTGCCTTCGGATTCTCCGCATCATGCCGCCAGAGCACGGCGGCCGGTTCGTCCGCATCGCGCCAGTCCGTCAGCGGGCACGGCGGCTGGACGGATACGGCGGCCGCATCGTCCAGGAGGATCGCGCGGCGGGCCTCTTGGTTCGTGTGCAGCCATGCGTCGGCTTCGGCCCTGGCGATGTCTTCGGCCTCTGCGTCGTCGGGCAGGCCCTCATAGGCGTCCCGCAAGTGCGCCATAGCTTGCGCCACCGCATCGCTTTCCATGGCGGCGAACGGGGCGCGGCTCGCGGCGCGGATCGCGGCGGGGTCGCTGGCCTCGCGGGCCGCGCGGTATGCAGCGAGGCGGGCCGGTGCGTCTTGCGGGTTGGTCATCGTGCGAGTTCCCTTCTGAAGGTCACAGCTTCGGCTTGTGCCGGCAGTCATCCCCGAGTTTGCACTGCAGGACCATCGTTTCGCGGTCCGGATACCAGCGCGCGGCCCATCGCTTTGCAGCGGTGCGCGATCCAAAGCCGCGCGCCAGTCGATAGAGCATCGAATTTCCGTCATCGCCGGCGCTGGTGGCCCAGACATGGAAATGCTCGCGGTTGGGTCGCGGTCGTCCGGGGGGTGCCCAATTGGTCCGGGTGCCCAATTGGTCCGGGGGGTGCCCAATTGGTCCGGGTGCCCGATTGGGCACCTTGCGCCCGGCGTTTTCGGGGGGGTATGGCTTGGCCATCGGTCGCGCGCCTCCTTCTCAGGCGTTGCGGTCTGGCGGGCGAGTGTTGGCGCACTCGCCCGCCGCTCATTCTGGCAGAGATTCGCGCCGGGCCACTCCGCTTCCAGGCAGGCGCATCGCGTTCCATGCGGCCGCTTCGGCTTCGGTCCGGCTCATGCTGTCGTTTTCCATGCCGGCGGCGCGCTCCTCCCATTCCGCCGCCAGCCCTTCGGCAGGATCGCAGCCGCGCCAGTAGAACAGCCGGGCTTGCGCGTCGGCACGGTGCAAGGCGTCTTGCAGGGCGGCGGCGGCTTTGCGCCCCGGTCCGTCGCCGTCGGCCTCGATCACCACGGCCCGCCTGGTCGCCGCGAGCGCTGGGGCGAGCGCGGGCAGCATCCCGGCGCCGCCCGCTCCCCATGCGCGGCGGCCGCGCCAGGTCGCAATCGCCAGCGCGTTGATCGGCCCTTCGCAGGCATGGACGGGATATGCGGGGTTGTCGGGTCCGGGAACGCGGAACGCCGCGCCGCGCATGGCGCTACCGGGTGCGGTCCATCGCTTTGCCTCGCCGTTGCGGGTTCGCCATGCCCGCCGCTCGCCGTCTTCGGTCAGGGCCTCAAGCTGGACGCCGGAGAGCTTGGGACCGATGGCGAAAGCATAGGCCGCCGCGCCGGCTGCATCGTCGGGCA
>MPNF01000071.1 GCA_002238885.1 Alphaproteobacteria bacterium bin95
TGGCGGTGCGGTAGAGCTTCTCCGTCTTCGGCTTGCAGTGGACCTTCACGTAGGCGCGCATGCTCCGCGCCGCGAGATCGGCGACGGTGGGATCGGGCTCGGGTTTCGGCGGGAACGGCTCCAGGCCACGCTTGATGCGGTCAATGACTTCGGCCGCCTCGCGCCGCCGCTGGTCGATCGCCTTACCGGCGACGGGTCCGAGGGTGACGCGCTTGAGGCCGGCGGGTCCGCGGGACTGGACGACGTAGACCTTGCGGCCGTTGCGCTGGACGCGCACGCCGAAGCCGGCGAGGTCGCGGTCCCAGTGGACGGTGTGGTTGCCGGTGGCCGGCAGGGCGGCGACGCTGCGGGTGGTGAGGCGGAGGGTGCTTCTCTTCGGCATGGCGGTCCCCGGCGGCGCTCCGAATCCGTTCGTTCAGCGGGTGATGCGATCGTCGGGAATCGCGGCGATTTCGGACCCGTTTCGATACGGCCCGGAATCATGTCATCAAACCGCAAACGCGCGGCATCAACCCGAGGGGGTAGCTTAGGGACCGCGTGGCCCCAATTCAAGGGGGAGGGAACGCCGGGGAGAGAAAAAATGCTAAATAATACGGTCAGTTAGGAACCGTGTGGCACTGGACGGAACTGACTGGCACCGGGAGGAAAAATGCTCCTGTCTTTCCGTCGCGCAGGAACAGGTGCTTCTCCCGATAGTCCGACCACTGGAGCGTCACCATCTCGGTTATGCGGCACCCGGTGAACAGCAGCAGGAGGATGAATGCGACATCGCGCGGCTGGCGTTTTTCATGTGCGTCAAGCACGTGTGCAAGACGGTGGAGTTCCGGCCCCGAAAGAAACCGCTCCCGTCCTTTGCGCCGGTAGCGGCGGACGCCGGTGCAGGGATTGCTGCCTTCCGGCCGGTAGCCGTACAGCTCGGCCTGGCGCATGATGACGGAAAGGATCGGCACGGATCGGTCGGCTGCCACGGGCGTTGCGCGCAGAGAGACGAACCAGCGCTGGACGTCCTGCCTCGTGATGTCGGCGATATTCATTCCGCCGAATCGGGTAAGGATTGTATTTCGGAGATAGTTACGGTTGACCTTCATGGTTCCGGACTTCCAGTGCCGCCCGTAACGGTCGAAGACTTCCTCGGCCACGGCTTCGAAGAGCCTGTCTTCAGGAAGGGCGGGGGGTTCGTCTCGTCGGATTGCGGCCAGCAGATGCGCTGCCTGTCGGCGGGCCTCCTCAAGGCCGATGCTTCCGGCATCTCCCACGGTCTTCCAGATGCGCTGACCCTCGTACTGACTGTGGACGAAAAATCGCTTGCTGCCCGAGGACAACACGCGGACGCCGAAGCCCTTCAGCTCCGTATCCCGGACATCGTATGGCGACTTTCGGGGCTTGAGGCCCTCGATCCGGCTCTCTGTGAGGCGGGCGTTGGGCATTGGTTTTCCTCCTGCGGTCTGTTGCAGGCGGGGGAGAGTGCAGATGCATTTCTGCCCCAATCTGCAAATTGCACGAGGAAAAACATACGCTATATCAGTAACTTAGCATCGCAGATGCGGCTATCTGGTGTGCGAGAAGGTGTGACGTAAATCCGTTCCCGGGCACGATTGGCGTAAGCCTCCGGCGTAGGCCGTCTGTCGCTTTTGTCGGGGATCGGGGAGATCGCGCGCTCGGAAGTGGACACTTGCGCGGATGTCGGACGAAGCAGAGCCGTCGGGTGCCAGGGACGACGGTCGGGTTCGCCGTCGTCGCCGTCGCTGGAGCGAAGCGCGGAAGCGCCGGATCGTGGCGGAGAGCTACCAGCCCGGTATTTCGGTTTCGGTGGCGGCGCGCCGGCACGACGTGAACGCGAACCAGGTCTTCGGTTGGCGGCGCCAGTATCGGGAGCCGGCGCTTGTGGTGGGCGGCTTCGTCCCGGTGGTCGTCTCTTCGACGGAAGGGGCGGAGCCGGCGACGCTGCTGCCGGCGCCGACGGATACCGAACCGTCTGCCTCCGGGCGGATCGAGATTGCGCTGGCGGACGGCTCGCGCGTGACGGTCGATGAGTATGAAAAGCCGGCCGCCGCCTATGTCAACCGTCCCGCGACAGATATACTCCCCATCGCAAACAGGCCCGCGCAGTGGTTGCCTGTGACCGAATCGCAAAGGGAGGAACAGCCATGAAGCAGATGCAATGGACGCGCCGCGCGTTCATGTATGCGACGTCGAGCATCGGCGCGGCTGCAATGTTGGGGCGGATTCCGGGCGCCTCGGCCGCAGATGGCCAAGCGCTCAAGATCTGGGCCAATCCGGGCGTGCACAAGGTCGGCGCCAAGGACTGGAGCGCCATGGAGGCCCAGGGCGGCATTTCCATTGCCGCGACCGCGAAGAGCGCGCGGGCCGACGAGGCGATCCAGAAGATGGTCGTAGGCGACGGCAACAAGCTCTTCGATGCGGTCACCGACAATGGAGGCGGCATGGAAGACGCGCTGGCCTCGCAGGGCGCCATCGTGCCGCTCGACACGAGCCGGATTCCCAACTGGAAGAATATCCTGCCCGTCTATAACGAAGACGGCCTCGCCGCTCACACGATCCGCTATGAGGGCCAAGTCTATTCGACGCCGATGATCTCGAATGCCGATTCCATGGCGTACGATTTCAAGGAACTCGGTTTCCATCCGGATAGCTGGGGCATCATGTTTGACGCCCAGTTCAAGGGCCGCGTCGCGCTGCAGAACGATTTCGGGCCGACGCTCACCAATATGGCCATCTACCTGAAGGAAAGCGGCAAGATCGAGATCGAGAACCCCTCCGACATGAAGCCCAAGGAGGTGCAGGCGGTCTGCGAGTTCCTGATCGACTGGAAGAAGAAGGGCCAGTTCCGCACTTTCTGGGACGGGTTCCAGAACGGCGTCGGCATTCTGGCCAGCGGCGAAGTGCTGATGTCGTCCTGCTGGGAGCCGATCCAGATCATCGCGAACCGCAAGACCGGCGACAAGGCCGACATCCGCTACGGCACCATGAAAGAGGGCCACCAGACCTGGAACAACATGATCATGTTGACCAAGGGCGGGCGCGAGCGCGGCGCGGACGAGCTCTACTACAAGCTCGCCAATGTGTATCTCTCGCCCTGGTTCGGCGCGCGGACCCTGTCGGGACTGGGATTTGCGCCGCAGATGGTAGGCGTGGACGAGTACATCAAGGCGCACCCGGAAGACTTCGCGCCCGATGTGCAGGAGTCCGTGCTCGACATCCTCACGCGCAAGAACGCCCGCTTCGCCGTCACGGGCAATGCGTGGCAGAACGTCTTCCCGACCCATATTCGCGCCTATCAGGACTGGTGGGCGCGCCTCCAGGCCGCCTGACGGGTAGTGACTTCAGCGGCGGACATGAGCCCGTCGCCAGCGCGGAGGGGCCGGGAACTTCCGGCCCCGCCCGCGCGATGGCGCCAACTCTTCGGGGAAAACGGCATCCAGAGATGGGTGTTCTATATTCCCGTCGTCTTTTTCGTCCTGTTCTTCGCGGCGCCGATGACGCTCACCGTGGTGTGGAGCGTTTTCGAACGCACGCAGTTCTGGATGGAGCCGGGTTTCACCCTGTTCGCCTACGACAATTTCTTCACATCCGCGCGGGCTGAAAACTACCTGTACTCCATGCTGCATGCGGCAGCCTCAGTCCTGATTTCATTCGTAATCGGCTTCCCGATCGCCGTGTTCATACGCCGGCGGGTGACCAGGGCGGCGCAGCACCGGGTCATTCTGCTGTTCATCCTGCCGTTCATGATTTCGGAGCTGGTGCGGGTTTTCGCCATGCGCCCGGTATTGGGCCGCAATGGCGTCGTCAACTCCGTCCTCATGGACCTGGGTATCCTGTCGGAGCCGATCACCTCCATCCTGTATTCGCCGCTCGGCGTCATCATCGGTGACGTCATGTCGTTCTTGCCGTTCATGATCTTTGCGGGCTTCCTCGCGCTGGAAGCGGTGCAGAACTATGTCTTCGAGGTTTGCGACGATCTGGGCACCGGGCGGGTGCGCCTCTTTACCGATATCGTCCTGCCTCTGGCCGCGCCCGGCATATTCGCCGGCAGCGTGTTCATCTTCGTTAACTCGATGGGCGTGGCCTTGGTGCCGACGCTGCTCGGCGGGCCGGGCGCCGTCAATGCGGGGCTGATCGCCAATCAGGCCATCGTCGCCCTCGATTTTCCGTTGGCCATGGCGATCAGCACTATCATGATCTTTACCCTCGTCTTGCTGCTTTATATCGGCCACCGGCTGTTCGACCTGACCAAGATCCTCGAACCGATCAGCTGAGCCGGCTATGTACGACGATTTCGCCAGTCCCTGGAACATCCGGCTCAAATGGGCGTATCTGCTGGCCGTCGTGTTCGCACTGCTGATGCCGGTCTTCTACACGATCGGCATCTCCTTCAATCAGCACGGTTTCGGCGCCCGGATCTACGAATTCACCTTCGATTGGTACAGGGTGGTTCTCGGCGACACACTGCTGGTCGTGTCGCTCAAATGGACGCTGTATCTGGCTTTGGCGACGATAGCGGCGACCATTCCGATGGCGCTTTTGTCGGCCAAATTTTACAAGCGGACCCGGCGCAAGGTCGGCTTCGTCGCGCTTATGCTCTCGCCGCTGTTTGTACCGGCGGACATCATGGGCTCGAGCCTGCTGGTGTTCTTCAAGAACCTTGCCAGGGGGTTCGCCTGGCTCGGCGACGCGCTGGGCGTCAGCTGGTTCGACGGCTGGTTCGACCTGGGTTTCCTCACCGCGGTCATCGGTCAGGTCATTTACACCCACCCCTATGCGTTCATCGTTATCCTGATAACGATGTCGCGCTACCGCGTGCAGCAGACCGAGGCCGCCAGGGCTTGCGGCGCCACTGCCTGGCAGGCCTTCTGGCATGTCGAGTTTCCGCAAATCCGCGTCGGCGTGTTCAGCTCCTGCGCGTTCGTCACGATCCTGTCCTTCAATGAAGCCGTGCGCACCGCGCTGCTGAAGGGCGGGTTCGACACGTTCTCCAACATGCTGGTCGCGCAGATGCTCAATATCGGCATGTCCGGCGAGTCCTACGCCATGGCCGGTATAATGAGCATCGTGTCGATGCTGGTGATCGGGACGGTGATCGTCTACACCCTGGTGCGCGCCGAGCGGCTGGAACGCAGGGCGCGCGCCATGGCCGAGCCGGTGATGTCCAGTTGACCGGCAAACGAAACCAGCGACACCGGAAGTCATGACCGAATCCGCCGCCATAGCCGTGGAAGTTGTCGAGCTTGGCAAGAATTACGGCGCCGTCACGGCGCTGAAATCAGTCAGCTTTTCCATCGAGAGCGGCCAATACTACGCGCTGCTGGGGCCGAGCGGCGGCGGTAAGACGACGTTGCTTCGCCTGATCGGAGGCTTCCTGCGGCCGAGCGCCGGGCATGTCTATCTGCACGGTCGCGATGTGAGCCACCTGCCGCCCAACCGGCGGCCGACCTCGATGGTATTCCAGAACTACGCGCTTTTCCCGCATATGACGGTGGAGCGCAATGTCGCCTATGGGCTGAAGCTGATCAAGGTTCCGCCGGGCGACATCCGCGACAGGGTGGACCGGATGCTCTCCATGGTCGGGCTGGAGGGCTACAACAGGCGCATGCCGCACGAGCTTTCCGGTGGCCAGCAGCAGCGCGTCCAGCTTGCCCGTTCCCTGGTGCTGGAGCGCGACATCCTGTTGCTCGACGAGCCCCTTGCATCGCTCGACGCCAAGCTGCGCAAGGAGATGTGCCTGGAGTTGAAGCGCATCCAGGAAAAGGTCGGCATCACCTTCATCCATGTCACGCACAATCAGGAGGAAGCGCTGACCGTGGCTGACCGGATCGCCATCATCGCGGATGGAGAACTGGTCGAGGAGGGAACGGCGCGGGACGTTTACGAGACTCCGAACAAGCGCTTCACCGCCGAGTTCATAGGCGACAATAACGTGTTGGAAGGCACCGTTTCGCACACTTCGGACACCCGGGTCGCGCTTGACCTCGATTTCGCGAAGGTCGAAATCCCCGCGCGGGGCGCTGCCCTGTCCACGGGGGAACGCGCGGCGTTCTCGATCCGCTCCGAACTGCTGCGCATTACCGGTCGCGGCGAGGACATGGGCGCTTCCTGGCAGGTCGTGCCCGCAAGCTATGTCGAAGACGTCTATCTGGGCCTCACCGTTTCGCATCTCGTCCGGCTGCCCGACGGGACGGAGGCCGTCGCGCGCGTAATGTCGGGCGACGGCGACGAGAACCGCTTCGAACCGGGACAGGAGGTGGCCGTCGGATGGCCTACCGACCGTGCCCGCCTGCACATCGCCTGATGATCGCCTGATGCGGCGGGACTACCCTTTGGAGCCTCCTGAGAGGCCATAGTCCGCCCTTGCGGCCCTCTCGGTGATGTAGCCGTCCTTCAGGTCTTCCGCGACACGCGCCGGGTCGCGCTCGCCGGGGTCGCCATAACCCCCTCCGCCGGCAGACTGGAGATGCACCAGCGTGCCGGGAGCAAGGTCGATATAGGGCGTCTTGCTGGGCAACACCCGTTCCCGGTCGGAGCCGGGGTCCAGCACATACCGCGCAGTCGCGCCCGGCAGTCCGCCGGACAGGCCGGCCGGCTGCGTGTCATGCCGGTCGGCGCAGAGGCATATGCGGGCGCCGCCGGTTTCCACGCGGAAGGCGCGGACAAAGCCGTTGCCGCCGCGGAAGCGGCCGGCGCCGCCCGTATCGGGGACAATTTCGTAGGCTTCGAAGAACAGCGGATTTTCCATCTCGTCCGCTTCTATCGGGACATGGCCCGCATTGCCCGGCCCGTAGCGGATGGCGTTCATCCCGTCGCGGGAAGCGCGCGCGCCGTACGCTCCGGAGGAAAGCTCGAGTGTGGTGAAATAGCCCCCGCCGTCTTCCTGCCGCCGGCGGCCCGCTATGACGGCAGTGCCGGTCGACCCCGATCCGCTGGCGATAGCCCGCTCTCCGACGGCGCCGGCGAGCGCCGCCATGGTCGCGTCCAGCACGCGGTAGCAGACCTCGCCGAATCCCACCATCGAAGCCGGTTTCCGGGCATCGACCAGAGATCCGGGCCGGGTCCTGACGGCGATAGGCCTGTAGCTGCCGGCATTGGGCGGGTTCTCGGGGTCCGTGATCGACTTTATGGCGTATTGCACGGCCGATGCGGCAGCCGAATGGGAGCAGTTCATGCCGCCAGCGGACTGCTCGCTGCTGCCGCTCAAATCGGCGACGATGTCGCTGCCGCGAATATCGATCCGAACATCGACCCATGTTTTCCGGTCCGACTGTCCGTCGCCGTCGAGGCAGTCCCGGGCGCGGTAGGTCCCGTCGGGGAACTCCGCGATGCGCGCGCGCGTCATCCGCTCCGACCGGGCAACGATCTCGGCCATCGCCGCCTTCAGCGTACCGAGGCCGTATCGCGCGGCCAGCGCGGCCAGGCGGCGCCCGGCGGTTTCGCAGGAGGCGTATTGCGCGCGCAGGTCGCCCAGGCCGACCGACCGGTTGCGGATATTCGACATGATCATCTCGAAGACGCCTGGATTGGGGCGCCCGGCTTCGAACAGCTTCACCGGCGGAATGAAAATGCCTTCCTGGTGGATGTCGGAGGTCGCCGGGGAGTAGCTTCCGGGCCCCATGCCGCCGATATCCGCCCAATGGCCGCGATTGCAGGCAAACGCGTAGAGTTCGTCCTCGAGGAATACCGGCCGTGCGATAAGGACATCGGGCAGGTGTGTGCCGCCGATGAACGGGTCGTTCGTG
This sequence comes from Alphaproteobacteria bacterium bin95, assembly GCA_002238885.1. GTDB lineage: Bacteria > Pseudomonadota > Alphaproteobacteria > Bin95 > Bin95 > Bin95. The sequence goes on from MPNF01000071.1 coordinate 7,749, forward strand.
GCGAGGACGTCGCCCGGCCGCAGGCTGCTCCGCCCGATCGCCTCGACAGCGCCCTGCAGCTGCAAGGGCATGGTGGTGACATGGATGGGAAAACCGTTCGGGTCCTGGGCGACGATCTCGCCGTCTTCGTTCATCAGGCAGCAGGAGAGGTCCCCCTGTTCCTTCCATAGCTGGGTATAGGCCGTGCGCATGGTCATGATCTTCATGTCCCGCGCGATAGCGATGAGCGAGCCGTGGAGAACGGCGAGGGAGAAGGCATCGACCGTCATGAATTTTCTCCTCCGCTGTCGGAACCGAGGACCAGGTTGCCAAAGCTGTCCACCTCGGCCGTCATGAATTCAAGAACCACCGTCGTCGATGAAGGCTCCTCGACGAGGGCCGGGCCGGCGATAGAGTCGCCTGGCGCAAGCCGGTCGCGCCGATAAACCGGGACAGGCCGCAGGCTGCCGCCAGCCGGCAGTAACACCGCCCGCTCGCCGACCGGTGCCGCTCCAATCGCCTCGCTTCCCATTGCCGGCAGCGGCAGTGTTCCGACCCTGCCGACGGCATGCAGGCGCAGATTGACGAGTTCGACGGGCTCCTCCGGAACGCTGTAGCTGTACAGGCGTTCATGCAGGCGGTGGAACCGCGCCGCCACGGCCCGGAACCCCTCCTGCAGCAGCTCGGCGCCGCCCTGCACCGGTACGGTTATCTCGGTCGTCTGGCCGACATAGCGCAGGTCGAAAGCATGCGACAGTTCCCGACAGTCCGAGGGAATTCCCTCGGCGTCGAGATCGGCCGCAGCGCGCCGCAACAGAATTTCCATGCCCGCGATGGCCTCGTCCGGGCGCATGTCCGCAACCGGCCGGAGGATGGACTGGATGTAATCGTGGGCAAAATCGGCCGTTGCGATGCCGCGCGCGGAGAACAGGCCGGGATGGCGCGGCACGACGATGCGCCCGATTCCGAGCTCGCGTGCGACTGCGGCTGCATGCAGGGGACCGCCGCCGCCGAATGCCACCAGGGCGTAGTCGCGCGGGTCGCTGCCCCGTTCCGTCGTCACGGTACGAATGGCTTCGGCGATCTGGCTGGTAGCGACCCGGAACACGCCGGCCGCCGCGGCGAAGAGGTCTACGGAGAGCGGCGCGGCCACTTCGCGCTCAACGACTGCCTCGGCGAGGGAACGGTCGAGCGGCACTTCGCCATTGGCGAAGCCGTCGGGATCGATCAGACCCATCAATAGATTGATGTCGGTCAGGGTCGCCCGGTCCCCGCCCAGGCCGTAGCAGGCGGGGCCGGGCCGCGCGCCCATGCTCTCCGGCCCGATCCCGATCCGGCCGACTTCGTCTACGCGCACGACACTGCCGCCACCGGCGCCAATGGTATGGACGTCCAGCATCGGGATGGCGATGGGAAACATGTCGATCTCGCGCGTCGTCGCGGTTTCCGCGACCGAACCGCCAATCAGGCAGGTGTCCAGCGACGTGCCGCCGATATCCATGGTGATCAGGTCCCGGTAACCGGCGCGGCCGCAGATTTCCGCGGCGCCGACAACGGCCCCCGCGGGACCCGACAGCATGGTGAGCGCCGGGTTGCGCATGACGATCTCTGGCGTGGCCACGCCGCCGCTCGACTGGAAGACATATAGGGGGCGGGCAATGCCGCGCTCCGCCAACCGGGCAAGCAGTCCGGATATATAAGCCCGCAGCACCGGCGCGACATAGGCCGCAAACACGGTTGTGGAGGTTCGCGGAAACTCCCGGAACTCCCGCAGGACTTCGCTGGACAGCACGATGTCGAGCCCAGGAAGAGCGGCGCGGAGGCGTTCGCCCACCTGTTCCTCATGCACCGGGTTGAGAAAGGAGAACAGGAAACATACCGCGACGCTTTCCACTCCTTCGTCGGCGATTGTGGCAATCGCCGCCTCCAGATCCGAGTTGTCGAGCTCGGTGACAACCTCACCGCGCCGGTCGATACGGCAGGCGACGCCGAGGCGCAGATGGCGCGGCACCAGCGGCGGCGGCTTGTCCTGGTGGATGCGGTAGATCAGTTCCGCCGGGCGCGCAAAACGCCCGATTTCGAGAATGTCCCGGAAGTTCCGGTTGGTAATCAGGGCCGTCTTCGCGCCCTTGCGCTCGAGCACCGCATTGGTCGCGATCGTGGTGCCGTGGCTGATCCAGCCTATCTCACCGGCCGTCACGCCCGTGCGGTCGAGCAGGCACGAAACGGCGTCTGCAACGGTTTCGGCCCGGTCGTCCTGCCGGTTCAGCACCTTGGAGACCGAAACGTCCCCGGTGGCGTTGTCGATCAGGACGACATCCGTGAAGGTGCCGCCCACATCGATGCCTATTCTGAAGCGGATGGGCGCTTCAGTCACAATCCAGTGCTCTTGCCATGCCGGTCGGGTTCCTCCAACGACTCATTCGTCTCGCTGCGACCTTCCAGAGCCACCTCACTTGAAAGTACCGCGCCGACGAGGCCTACGGTCAACCATTGCCCCTTGAATGCGCCACTGCCCGCTCGGCGACTTGCGAGCGGTCCTCGCCGAGTTCGGGGAAGTGACAGATCGCGACGTGACCGTCGCCGGTGTCAATCGGCGGGGGTCGATGT
>MPNF01000072.1 GCA_002238885.1 Alphaproteobacteria bacterium bin95
GACAGGCTGGCGCCAGCCGCCGGGCCGCGGATCATGGCGATGACCGGCTTCGGCATCTCGTGGACGATCCGGCTCACCTCCATGCGGCTGCGGAGCGACTGCGTGCGGCCCTCCAGCGTGTCGTCCTGGTGCGAACCGGCAGCCATGCCCTTCACATCCCCGCCGGCGGAAAAGCCGCGCCCGGCCCCGGAGAGCACGACGCATCCGGTCTCCCGGTCCGCCGAAAGACGCTGCATGACCGCAAGCAGGCCGTCCAGCATGTCGTCGGTCAGCGCGTTCAGCCGCTCTGGGCGATTCAGAGTCAGCCAGGCGACGCCGTTCTCATGGCGCTCCAGCAGATGGTCGGACATGGGCCTACTCCGCCGCCTGCGGGCGAGACGGCGCGCCGTAGTCGGCAAGCGGCCCGAGCTCCTTCTCCACCATCGGGCGGATGTCGGTCATCAGCTTCTCCATGCTGTCGAGCGCCGCGCTGTGCGAGGAGCCGCCGACCTGGAAGTGGAACATTATGTGGGCCGGCCGCGCGGCACGAATTTCGGCGCAGAGCCGCTCCGCAATGGTCTCGCAGTCGCCGACCAGCAGATTGTCGGCGATTTCTTCGAGAGACAGTTCGTCCGGCATCGGCACCTCGGTCATCATCGCCCCGTCCATGACCTCGGCGCGGCGGCGCAAGGCCGAGGCGAGACGCATCTGGTGGCGGGCGTTATCGACATAGGCCAGCGTCTCGGCGCGGCTTTCGGTCACGCAGAGAAACCGCTGGAAGCCGATCTGCATCGTCTCCGGGTCGCAGCCCTCGGCCCGGTAGGCCTCGGCAATGCGCTCGCGCATTCCGGCCAGGTATTCCGCGCCCAGCCACCTTCCGGTGAACATGGGCGAATAGCCGCGCCGGGCGCAGAGGCGGTGGCCGACATCCCCGTCTCCGGCGACCCAGACATCCGGCCGGCCATTGACCGGGCGGGCGCTGATATGGGTCTCGGGCATGCGGTAGTGCTTGCCTTCGTAGCTGAAGGTCTCGTTGTCGAAGGCGAGCTCCATCATGTCGAGGAACTCTTCCAGCCGCGGCCGCGCCTCGGCGAGGTCCTGGCCGAAGCGCTCGAACTCGTAAGGCTGGTAGCCGCTGCCGACCCCGAGGACGAGCCGGCCTTCCGAGCAGGCATCCACCATGCCGATCTCGGCCAGCACCCGCGCGGGCTGGTAAAGCGGCGTCACCACGACGGCCGGGGCGAGCTTGATCCGCTGCGTCTCCCCGGCGCAGCGCGCCGCCATCAGCAGCGGCGAGGGGCAGATGCAGTAGTTGGAGAAATGGTGCTCCGCGAACCACGCGATCCCGAAGCCGAGCCGGTCCGCCTGGCGCACCTGCTCGATATGCTCTTCGAACACGCGCTGCGGCGGGGTGCCCCGCTCGCGGTAGCCCATCAGGCCGAAATAGCCGAAATCCATGGCCTCGCCTCCCAACTTCTTTCGCCGGAAAGCATAGCAGCCGTCAGACGAGGCGGAAGCGCATGCCCCCGAGCGCAATGACGCCGTCCTCGACCGGCAATCCGGCCGCCCGCGCATTGGCAAAGGCCGCGTCCGCATCCACGCCCTTGAGGTCGAGCGCGGCCAGCCCTTCGCCGCGCCCGTCCACGGCCTCGACGAACCGAAGCGCGGCATTGTCGAAGGGCATTACCAGAGCGCCCCGGCCGTCCCGCTCGAGCGGGATTTCAGCGATCTGGCTCCAGCGGGTGGCCAGCCGGTCCGGGTCGGGGCTCTGCAGCTCGGCGGCGACAATCGCGGAAACGATGTCCGTGCGGACATGAGGCTTCCAGTCGGGACCGGCGGGATGCCAGGGCCCATCCTCCGCCTCGCCTCCCTGCTGGCAGTCGATCTCGAAGAAGGCGCCGCCCGTGTCCCTGGGGTGAAGCTGCATACCCTGGAAATCGCAGTGCTCCAGCGGGTTGGCGATGCGCACCCCGAGTTCGGCGACCCGGCGCCGCTTCGCCTCCAGGTCGGGGCACTGCGTGATGACCATGTAGCCGCCGTCGCCGCCGCGCCGGTCCAGATAACGTCCGGCGGCGGTGCCCGGCCGCGTCGGCGCAACGACCTCCAGGAACTGGTGGCCGACCGGCAGCAACGCGTTCACCAGGCCGTAGGCCGCAACAGCATCGTCCACATAACAGACCTCCAGCCCGAAGACGCGCTTCAGGTCCGCCACGACCGGCTCCAGGTCGCGGGCGACAAGACAAATCTGCCTGAGGCGCAGGCGCATGGGTCGGCTCCTCCTTGCTCGATTGCCCCACTCTGCCGCGCGCATGCGCCGCCCGGCAAGCGCATTGACTTCGCTGCCGCCGCCGCCCGATATTCCGCGAATCCGCTTTTCGCTGCACGCCCTCATGCGGGCGAGGAGACATTCGAGCCATGCCGACACCCCTGCCCCTGGAGGGCGTCAAGGTCTTCGACGCCACCCAGGGCGTCGCCGGCCCGCACAGCACGATGTTGCTCGCGCAACACGGCGCGGAAGTCACCAAGCTGGAGCCGCTCGACGGCGACTGGGGACGCACGCTCGGCAAGACTTACGGAGACCAGTGCGCCCATTCCGTCGTGTTCAACCGCGGCAAGAAATCGCTCGCGATGGACATGAAGAACAAGGCCGCGCAGGAGGTCGCCTTCAAGCTCGCCTCGGAGGCCGATGTCGTCGTCGAGAGCTTCCGCCCCGGCGTCATGGCTCGGTTCGGCATCGGCTATGAGCAGGTCAAGGCCGTCAATCCGGAGGTCATCTACCTCTCGGTCACCGGCTTCGGCCAGGACGGCCCCTACAACCGCCTGCCGGTCACCGATTCGGTGATCCAGGCGTTTTCGGGCTGGATGTCGATCAACCGCGACACCTCCGGCACGCCGCAGCGCATCGGCATGATCGCCATCGACGTGATGACCGGGCTCTACGCCTACCAGGCCATATCGTCCGCGCTGCTGCGCAAGTTCCGCTTCGGCAAGGGCGCCTATATCGACTGCTCGCTGATGCAGTCGGCGGCGGCGTTCCAGTCCGCCAAGGTCATGGAGCACCATCTGGAAGGCGGCGCGCCGCAGGTGCTTTATGTGCCTGTCGGCACGATGCAGACCGCCGACGGCTTCATCAATGTCACCGCCATGCGCGAGCACCACTATGTCTCGCTCTGCAAGGTGCTGGGACGCGAGGAACTGGCCGACGACCCGCGCTACAACGCCCGCGAGAAGCGCATCGAGCGCGAGGCGGAGCTGATGCCGATCGTCCGGGCCGAGTTCATGAAACGCACGACCGCCGAATGGGCCGAGGCGTTGACCGAGGCCGGCGTGATGAATGCGCCGGTTTCGACCTACGACCGCTTCCTCGCCGACGAGCATGTGAAGGCGGTGGAGAGCGTCGCCTGGCTGGAGCATCCGGGCATGCCGGGCGCCCTGCCGGTCTCGAATGTTCCGGGACTGCCGAAAGTCGGTTCCGACGAGGCGCTCGACACGGCTCCGCATATCGGCGAGCACTCGCGCGAAATCCTGCTCCGCGAAGGCTGGACGCCGGGGCAGGTGGAAGAGCTCGTGGCGGCCGGAGCCGTCGGCGAGATGACGGAAACAACGGCCGAAGCCGCGGAGTAGAAGATGAAATTGTTGCGTTACGGCCCGAGGGGCCAGGAGAAGCCGGGCCTGCTCGATGCGGCAGGCGCCATTCGCGACCTCTCGGGCACGATTGCCGATCTGGGGCCGGGAGGGATTTCGCCCGCGGGGCTCGGACGGCTGGCGGGGGCCGACAGGCGTTTTCGCCCGCGGGCCTCGAACGTCTGGCGGGCCTCGACCCGGCCGGCTTGCCGGAAGTCTCCGGGTCGCCCCGCCTCGGCCTGCCGATTGCGGGCACGGCCAAGGTGCTCTGCGTCGGCCTCAACTATATCGACCACGCAAACGAGGTAGGCGCGCCGATCCCGAAGGACGCGATCTACTTCCAGAAGCCGATCACCGCGCTCACAGGACCGAACGATCCCATCGTCAAGCCGGTCGATGCGACCATGCTCGACTGGGAGGTCGAGCTCGTCGTCGTCATGGGCTCGAAGGCGCAATATATCGGCGAAGGCGAGGTCATGGACCATGTGGCGGGCTTCGCGCTCGGCAACGATGTCTCCGAGCGCGAGTTCCAGACCAAGCGGTCCGGCCAGTGGACCAAGGGCAAGAGCCATGACAGCTTCGCCCCCATCGGCCCCTGGCTGGTGACGACGGACGAGATCGCCGACGTGCAGAACCTCGACATGTTCCTGAATGTGAACGGCGAGCGGATGCAGACCGGCAACACCGGCAAGATGATCTTTTCGGTGGTCCAGGCCGTCGCCTATGCCAGCCGTTTCATGACGCTCATGCCCGGCGATGTCATCATGACCGGCACGCCCCCCGGCGTCGGCGGCGGCATGAAGCCGCCGCGCTTCCTGGATGTCGGCGACGAGGTCCATCTCGGCATCGAGGGCCTCGGCGAAGCCCGCCAGACGGTCGTCTCCTGGGAAGACCGCCCGAAGGACTAGGCAGTCGTTACGGGCTTGCCAGCCGCGATCTGAGCCAGGCAGCGAGTTCGGTCTCGGAGACCTTGTCCGCGGCTACGCTCTCCATGAGGCGGATCGCATCGTACGGATCGAATTCGAGGCGGGCCCCGTTGTCGGCCAGAAAGAGGCGGCCGGTAACCCAGGCCGTGCGCTTGTTGCCGTCTGTAAAGGCATGGCTCCTGGCAAGGCCGTAGATGTACGCTGCCGCCAGGTCTGCAATGTCGGGGCGGCCATAGGCTTCGACATTCAGGGGGCGCGCCAAAGCGGACTCCAGCGCGCCACTGTCCCGCAGGCCGTCAGCGCCACCGTGCTCGGCGATTTGGCTGTCGTGGACGGCGAAAACGACCGTTGCCGGGACCCAACGCCACGGGCCACCGCGCAGTTCGGTCACCTCGCCAGCGCCCGCAGCACCTCCCGGTCATCGTGCATGATTTCTTCGGCCAGCTTCATCTGCCGCTCGAAATCGGGATCGTAGGGCGTCAGCCGGTAGCCGCCGTCCGGTGCCTCCGTCAGGTAAAGTGTGTCGCCCTTCTTCACCCGCAGCCGTGCCATTACCTCCTTGGTGAGGATCACGCCGGACGATGCGCCAATCCTGGTGACCTTGAAGGAAAGCATCCGACTTCTCCTATCTATATAACGTTTATTATATAGAGGCTTCCTGCCGTTGCAAGGCCGGCGGTGCGGATCGTATCGCGACGGTTAATCGGTTGCCCGCATTTCAAGTTCGAGCTGCACATGAACCTGCTGAAAAACCCTTCCATGCGAATCTTTTGTGTCCTAATATATAGGCAATGAATTATGAGGAAACGAAGACAGGCAGCGCGCCGGGGCTGGAGAGCGACCACCGCTTCGGCCTGAAGCTTGCGGAGCTGTCGCGGCTCTGGCGCCAGGCGCTCGATGCGCGTCTCCGTCCGCTCGGCCTCTCGCAGGCGCGCTGGGCGGCGCTGATCCATCTCAGCGCCTATCCCGACGGGCTGCCGCAGGGCCGCCTCGCGCTCCGCGTCGGCATCAGGGACTCGACGCTCGTGCCGCAGCTCGACGCGCTCGCCCGCGACGGGCTGATCGAGCGGCGGGACTCGCCCAGCGACCGGCGCGCCAAGACGGTCCGGCTGACGCCGGCCGCCCTGCCGCTGCTGGAGGAGATCGACCGGGTCGGCAGGGAGCTTCGCCAGGAGCTGACGCAGGATATCGACCCGCAGCAACTCGACGTCTGCCTCCATGTCTTCAACGCGATACGGAACCGTCTCGAAGGGCTGAACGAGGACAGGGACCATGGCTGAAACGCCTGAGACCGCCGCCGCGCCCCCGCCGCCGGCGCGACGCGGCGGCGCCATGCGGCGGCTGCGCTATCTCGCCATTGCCGTCATCGCCTGCGCGGCGCTGGCCTATGGCGGGCGCGAAGTGTGGGACCGCTTCACGCATGTCCACGAATACGATGCGCGCATCAAGGCGAACATGGTGACGCTTGCGAGCAAGGTGGAGGGCGTAATCCTCGAACTCGCGGTCGATGAAGGAGACCGCGTGGAGACCGGTCAGGTGCTGGCGCGCCTCGACGACCGGATCCCGAAGCTCAGGGTGCAGGGCATCGAAGCCGAACTGGCCGGGCTCGAAGCGGAGCGGCGTCGGCTGCTCGTCGAGCGCGGCGTCATGGATGCGCAGACCTCGACCAGGATGCTCAGCCGCGAGAGCGATGTCCGTGCGAGCAAGGCCGGCCGCTCGGTACTGTTGACGGACCTCGACCTCGCGCGCTCCGAACTCCGCCGCGCCAGGGCGCTCTACGAGCGTCGGGTCGTCTCGAAACATGCCCTCGACCAGGCCAACTCCAAAGTGGACCGGATCGAGGCCGACCTGCAGAAGGTCGATGCCGAAACCCAGGCCGCACGCGCCCAGATGGCCGAGGCGGAGGCGGAGCGCCGGCGCCTCGAAGTGACCGATTCCGAGCTCGCCATGCTGGACCACCGGACCGCCCGGCTGATGGCGGAGCTCGACCAGCAGCGGGTCGATGTGGACGACCGGCTGCTGCGCGCACCCAATGACGGACTGATCGACCGTATCTTCGTCGAGCAGGGCGAATACGTGAATGACGGCCAACGCATGCTGATGCTTCACGACCCGGGCGAGCTCTGGATCGAAGCCAATATCAAGGAGACCGAGCTCAGCCGGCTCAGGGTCGGCCAGGCGGTGGCCGTTTCCGTGGACGCCTATCCCGACACCGAGTTCACGGGCACCGTCGAGCGCATCGGCAGCACCACCACCGCCAACTTCGCCCTGCTTCCCACACCCAACCCGAGCGGAAATTTCACCAAGATCACCCAGCGCGTGCCCGTGCGCATCGCCCTGGAGCGCAACGGCATGACGCTCCTGCCGGGAATGATGGTGGAAGTGAACATTGACGTCCGAGACCGTTGAGGTCCTGACGGAGCGCTTCGGCGCGCAATATCGGTGGTGGGCGAGCGGCACGGCGCTGGTCGCCATGATCGCCATGGTGCTCTCCGCGACGAGCGTCACCGTGGCCGTGCCCCACATCATGGGCGCATTCGGCGTGGGGCAGGACCGCGCGCAATGGGTCGCAACCGGCTATTTCGCCGCCATGACGGCCGGCATGCTGCTCAATGCCTGGCTGGTCCGCCATTTCGGCGCCCGGGCAGTACTCACCGGGACGCTTCTTGCCTTTACCGCCGCCGCCTTCGCGGGAGCGGCGGCGCCGAGCCTCGACATCGTCATCCTCTCCCGCGTCGTCCAGGGCGCCTGCGGCGGGCTGCTGCAGCCGCTGTCCATGCAGATCCTGTTCCAGGTGTTTCCGCCGGAGCGGCGCGGCACGGCAATGGGGCTGTTCGGCCTGGGCGTCGTGCTGGCGCCGGCCTTCGGCCCGGCGCTCGGCGGGCTCGCCATCGACGGCTTCGACTGGCGCTGGGTCTTCCTGATTCCCCTGCCGGGTGTGGCGGCCGCCCTGCCGCTCGGCCTCGTTTTCATGCCCGAGCGCGAAACCGTGGGCCCGCGCACAGCCTTCGACTGGCCGGGCTTCCTGCTTCTGGTCACGGCGATCGTAGCCCTACTCGACGGTTTCGCCAGCGGCCAGCGCATCGGGTGGAGCTCAGACAGGATCGTCTTCGAACTCGCCCTCGGCGCGGCCGCCACGGCAGGCTTCATATTCCGCCAATTGGCGGCGCGGGCACCCCTGCTCGACCTGACATTGTTCCGCAACGGGCGTTTCGCCTCCGCCTTCGCCGTCGGCTTCATCTTCGGCTTCAGCATGTTCGGCTCGATCTACCTCATCGCGGTCTTCGTGCAGGAAGTGCAGGGCTACACGGCGACGCGGGCGGGCCTGCTGATGGTGCCGGCGGGCCTGCTGATGGCGGTCATGTTCCCGGTCGCCGGGCGGATCAGCGACATGGTGCCGGCGCATTGGCCGATCATGGCCGGGCTTGCCGTATTCGGGCTCGGTTTCCTGCTCATGTCCACGGCCGACGCCGACACGCCCTTCTGGACCTTCGCGCTCTTCATCATGATCAACCGCTTCGGGCTCTCCTTCGTCATCCCCTCGCTCAACACCGGTTCGCTCAGAGCGGTGCGCCCGGACCAGTTGCAGCAGGGCTCGGGGCTGGTGAACTTCACCCGGATGCTCGGCGGCGCCTGCGGCATCAACCTGCTGGTGGTCCTGCTCGAAATGCGCACGGGCGTATTCGCCCAGGCCTTCACGGCGACGCAGACGGCGGCCAACGCCGCCAGCAAGGCGATGCTGGAGGGCGTGGGCCGGCTGGCCGCCATCGGCGGGCTCGGGCCCGAGGAGGCGAGCGCGACCGCGGCGCGCTATCTGGGCGAAGTCGTGCTGGCGCAGGCCGAGGCGCAGGCTTTCCAGGACGTGTTCGTGGCGGTCGGCCTGCTGGCTTTCGCCGGTCTCCTGCCCGCCTTCGTCATGGCGCGCGCCGGCTTGCAGGAAGCGGCCGCATCGGCGAGGCTGCAGTCGGCATGACAGACCGTCTCGTCATCGGCATAAGCGGCGCCTCCGGGGTCGTTTACGGCGTCCGCCTGCTGGAGCTTCTGGCGGCGAGCGCGATCGAAACGCACCTGGTGATGACCGCGTCCGCCGAGGTCACGCTTTCGCACGAGACCGACCGCAGGGCGGCGGAGGTGAAGGCGCTCGCGGACCGGGTGTACAACCCGCGCGACATTGCGGGCGCCATCGCCTCCGGTTCGTTCCGCACGCGCGGCATGGTGGTAGCGCCCTGCTCGGTCCGGTCGCTCTCCGAGATTGCCTGGGGCACGACGACGAACCTGCTGACCCGCGCCGCGGACGTGACGCTGAAGGAACGCCGACGGCTGGTGCTGCTCGTGCGCGAGACGCCGCTGCATACCGGCCATCTCCGCGCCATGTTGGCCGCAAGCGAGAACGGCGCCATCGTCATGCCGCCGGTCCCGGCCTTCTACGCCCGCCCGCAGAGCCTGGACGAGATGATCGACCACACGCTCGGCCGCGCCCTCGACCTGTTCGACGTCGACCTCGGCACCGTCCGCCGCTGGCGGGAGCCGGCCCCGGATTGAACCGGCCGAACAGGCGCCGCCGATCAACGGGAAAGCCAAAGGCTTGTCTCCCAGGCGCCCGGAGGAAGCGGCAAGGACCCCACCGCTGATTTCGCGACACGTTCGGAATGACGGGTTGCCATGTACCGGCTTGCGAAGATCGGGCGCCAGCCCCCTGCGAGCAGCAGGGCGGCAGCCAAATGTTCGTTATAGCCCCGCCATTGCCACGCCTTCGGATATGCGTCCGGCAGAAAGATGTCGTGGATATGGACGAGTACGCCAGGCCGGAGTTCCGGCACTATGTGACCGAACAGGAAATCGACATCCGTTCCCGGCATGGCGATGTGACTCGAATCGACCACCAGCCAATCGCCGGCTTCCAGGGAAGCGAACGGCCCCACACCCGCATTCTGGACCGGCTTTCGCAACAGCCTGAGACGATCGCCGAGTCCGGTCAGGTCGGCTCTCGGCGCAGGGTCTATCGCGGTCACCTCCGCATTCGTGCCACCGTCACGAAGGGCGCGGAGCAGGAAGCGTGTTGAATGGCCGCTACCGACCTCCACAACCCGGCGTGGAGGGCGGCCGCGCGCCAGTGCGTAGAGCACAGCAGCGTCGAGACGGGGGAACCAGTCCTGTTGCCAGCGCGGCTCTGGCGGCGGCTCCCGGCCTATAGCTGCCAAATCGCCGGCCAGATTGTCCACCAGGTTCATCGTGGCCAGGAAGTCCGGCAACGCCGCCTCGAAAAGCGCTTCGATCCAGTCCAGCCGTGGCGGCAGCGGAACGCTGTCCGCACGCGCATAGGGAATGAAGAAGCCGCGCTGCGCCAAGCCCAGAATCGTCGGTATGCCCAACCGGAGCCGGCGATAGGTACTGCGCCTCATGTCCGCCGCCTCACAGGCTCAGTACCGCGCCTTCCCGCGCGACCAGCGTACCCGGCCGGTGCTCGGCCGCTTCCGCGCCCAGGCGGACCATCGCCTCATCGTCGCGGCCCGGGTCATGGTGGAACAACACCAGCGTCTCAGCCCCTGCCGCCTCGCAGAGCCTCACGCCCTCGTTCCAGGTGGAATGCCCCCAGTCCGGACGGCGGGCAAATTCCTCCTCGGTGAACATCGCATCGTAGATCACGATATCCGCGCTTTCGATGAGCCCCAGAATGTGCCCGTTCGGCTCGCCCGGCTTATGGCCGGTATCGCTGACATAACAGACGGACCGCCCGCCGAACTCCACCCGGTAGCCCGTGGCGCCGCCCGGATGGTCGAGCGGAG
>MPNF01000073.1 GCA_002238885.1 Alphaproteobacteria bacterium bin95
CTGACCCGCTCGCGCAGGCAGGAAGGAGCCCTGCCATGGTTTCGCGCCGCCGCTTTCTTGCAGGCTCGGCCGCAGCGGCGCTGCTGCCCCCGGCGGCCCGTGCCGCCGGCGCGCCGCTGCCGATCTTCGACGCCCATATCCATTTCAGCCACGATGCGGCCGCGCTCCTTTCCGCTGGCGATGCCGGCGCCATTCTGGAGAAGGCAGGGCTGAAGCGCGCACTGGTGTCGAGTTCGGGCGACGCCGGCACCCGCGCGCTCCACGCCGCCGCGCCGGACCTTGTCCTGCCCAGCCTGCGCCCCTATCGCCGGCGCGGCGAGACCGGCAGCTGGGTCGACGATCCGTCGGTGATCGACTTTCTGGAGGACCGTCTGAAGCGCTTCAAGTGGGTCGCGGTCGGCGAGTTCCATCTCTTCGCCTCGCAGACCGACAAGGCCGTGCCGCGGCGCATGATCGAGCTGGCGCGCCGGCACAATCTTCTTCTGCACGCCCACTCGGACGCCGGCGCAGTGGACGGGATCTTCGCCCAGTGGCCGGAGGCGCGGGTTCTCTGGGCCCATGCCGGCTTCGTCGGCCCGGACGTCGTCGGCCCGATGCTCGGGAAACACGCGAAGCTCTGGACCGACCTGGCTTTCCGCAGCGAACACGCCCATGACGGCCGGGTCGATGACGACTGGCGCAACCTGTTCGCCGCCTTCCCGGACCGCGTCATGGTCGGCACCGACACTTTCACGCCGGAGCGGTGGCACTATGTCGTCTGGCACGCCGAGTGGACCCGGCAATGGCTGGCCGACCTGCCGCCCGGCCTCGCCGAAAACATCGCCTGGCGCAATGGCGAGGCGATGATCCGGCCCCACCTCGCAAACCTTCGAAACTGACCATGGGCCCGTGGCGCCTCGGCGGACCGGTTCTGGCGGCCGCCCTTGCGCTCGTTCTCACAGCCGACCGGGCGGCGGCCTGCCCCCGTCCGCAGGGCTGGACCGGCGGCGCGGAACTCGCAGGCGAGCTATGGACGGCATGGTGGCGGCCGGAACCCGCTCCCATTCCGGTCTCCGCACATTTTTCCATTCGTTTCCATCTGTGCGGGCCGCCGGTCGACCGGGTCCGGGTAAGCGGCTGGATGCCGGACCACCGGCACGGCATGAACTACCGCCCCGCGGTGAGCCTGAACGGCTTGTCCGGAACGGCCGAGGGCCTGTTGTTTCACATGCCGGGACGCTGGCGGCTGATACTGGATGTCCGCGGCGCGGCGGGCCGGGAGAAGCTGACCGCCGAAACGGTGCTGGAATGACGCCCCGGCGTTCCGGCGCCCCGGTTGTTGCCCGGCTGGCTGCCGGCCTCGCGGGATTTGCGATTGCATTCGGCATGGTTTCCGGCATGGCCGCGCCGGCGCTCGACTTCACCGCCGGGGAAAAGCGCCGGATCCTGCGCCACGGGCCGTGGCCGCCCGCCCTGGCGCCCAATCCGAGCAACCGGGTTTCCGGCAAGCCGGCGGCCATCGCCTTCGGCCGCGCGCTGTTCTTCGATCCGCGCCTGTCGGTCTCCGGCACGGTCTCCTGCGCAAGCTGCCACCGGCCGGACCGGGCCTGGACCGACGGCCTGCCGCGGAGCCGCGGGCACCGGACCGTGGATCGCAACGCGCTCAGCCTGTTCAACCTGCGCTTCAATCGCTGGTTCGGCTGGGACGGCGCGCAGGACACGCTTTGGGCGCAAAACCTCAGGCCGCTGCTCGACCCGCGCGAAATGGGCGTCGGCCCAGGCGGCGCGGCGCAGCTGGTCCGCTCCGACCGCGAGCTTTCCTGCGGCTACCGGCGCGCATTCGGCGCGGCGCCCGGCGCGGACGACGAACGGGTTTTCGTCGATCTCGGCAAGGCGCTCGCGGCGTTCCTGGAAACGCAGGTCACCGGCCGCACGCTCTTCGACGAGTTCCGCGACGCGCTCGCGCTGGGCGACGCCGCCGGCATGGCCCGCTATCCCGCCGCCGCCAGGCGCGGCCTCGCCCTGTTTATCGGCCGGGGGAATTGCGCCTTCTGCCATTTTGGCCCGGCCTTTACCAATGGTGAGTTCGCCGATGCCGGCGTGCCGCATTTTATCGAGCCCGGCCGCGTCGATTCGGGCCGGCTGGGCGGTATCCGCAAACTCCGCCGGAGCCCGTACACCCTGCTGGGCTCCTTCAATGACGACGCACAACGCTCCACCGCCGCCAAGACCCGCCATGTCCGCCTGCGCCAGAGCAATTTCGGCGAGTTCCGGGTGCCGGGCCTGCGCAACGTCGCGCTCACCGCGCCCTATATGCATGCCGGCAGCCTCGGAACGCTCGCCGACGTCGTCCGCCATTATTCGACGCTCGACGAGGAGCGGCTGCACGCCGGAGGCGAACGGATACTGCGCCGCCTGGACCTCGGCGCGCGCGAACAGGCCGATCTCGTCGCCTTTCTCGAAACGCTGACGGAAAAGAAGCCGCTTCACGAAGCGACAATGAAATCCGGCAACGCCATGTGCCGCTAGAGCATGACCCGTTCGGGCGGATGGGGCGCCGAGGCGACGCTCGTTCCGCCGCCGCCGACAGCATTCGCTCCCGGAATTATCGCATCGCGGGATCGGACTCGCTACTCTGGCCGCGACGGGAACGCCGCCGCGAAACCGGGAGCGAACGAATGACGAGGTCCGAACTGGTTGCGCGCGTCGCCGCCAATACAGGACTGGACAGGACGGCGGCGGGGGCTGCGGTCGACAGCCTGTTCGAGGAGATTTGCCGGGCGCTGGCAAGGGGAGACAAGGTACGGGTCGGCGAATTGGGCGCCCTTTCGACCCGGCCCCGACCGCTCCCGCCTTCGCGGCACTAGCCGCAACCACGAACCGCCCCGGCTTTCGGGGCCAGGACAGGAGGAAATCCTTATGGAGATGAAGGCGGCGGTTCTTTACGAACCCAACAAACCGATGGAAGTGCAGACCGTCGAACTCGACGATCCCAGCGACGGAGAAGTGCTGGTTCGCATCGGCGCGGCCGGCGTGTGCCACTCCGACCTGCACCTGATCAAGGGCGAGTGGACGACGCCGCTGCCTGCGGTGCTCGGCCATGAAGGCGCGGGAATCGTCGAAAAGGTGGGCGCCGGCGTGACCCGCGTGAAGCCGGGCGACCATGTGATCCTGAATTTCCGCGCCAACTGCGGCCACTGCCACTACTGCGTGGTCGGGCGCCCCGTGCTGTGCGACGGCATCGATACGCCGCGTTCGGCCATGTTCGACGGCACCGTTCGCCTCCACCGTCACGGGGCGGACATTCACCATATGGCGCGGGTGTCGTGCTTCGCCGAATACGCCGTCGTGCCCGAGTCGGGCGCCGTGCCGGTGCGCAAGGACATGCCGCTGGACCGGGCCTGCCTTATCGGCTGCGCGGTCATGACCGGCGTCGGCGCGGTCGCAAATACGGCCCGCGTCAGGCCCGGCGAGACCGTCGCCGTCATCGGCTGCGGCGGTGTCGGCCTGAACGCGGTGCAGGGTGCGGCGCTGGCCGGCGCGGATCGCGTGATCGCCATCGATCTGCTGGACAACAAGCTGGAATATGCCCGCCTGTTCGGCGCGACGGACACGATCAATGCCGGCAACGGCGATGCCGCTGAGCGCGTGAGGGAGATGACGGGCGGCGGCGTCGACTTCGCCTTCGAGGCGATCGGCAACCCGCAGGCGATACAGCAAGCCTATGAGATGTGCCGCCTGGGCGGAACCACGGTGATCGTGGGGATGGCGCCCGAAGACGACGTGCTGGAATTCAATGCGTTGTCGATACCGCGCACCGAACGCGCCATCATCGGTTCGTGGTACGGGTCCGCGCGGCCGTGGGTCGATCTCCCCAGGCTCGCGGACATGTACATGCGCGGCCGGTTGAAGATCGACGAGCTGATCAGCCGGTCCTATCCGCTGGAGCAGATCAACGAGGCCTACGACGCGCTGCAGGCAGGCGAGGTAGCCCGCAGCGTGCTCACCTTCGACTGAGCGCCGGATCTGCGCCTTCACGAAGTAGAACATGCGCAAACCCGGTATGTCATGGACGAGGATGCGCTTGACGGTGTGTGACCTGCTCGCGCCAGAAGACGTAGAGGCCTGAGGCGACGATCAGCCCGCCGCCGGCGAGCGTCGCTGTATCCGGCATGTCCTGGAAGGCGAACCACCCGATCAGCAAGGCCCAGAAAATGCGCGAATAGTTGAAGGGTGCGAGCAACGATGCCTCGGTGACGGCAAAGGCGTTGATCATGAGGAAATGCGCACCCGCGCCGATAGCGCCCGACACGGCCATCCAGGCCCATGTCTCCGGGGCGGGCCACTGCCAGAAAATCGGCATGGCCGCGGTGAGCAGCAACGCGCCGCCCGCCGAGGTATAGAAGAGCGTCGCAAGATGGTCGTCGCGCGCCGTGATGATGCGCGTGACAAGCTGGAAGCCTGCAAAGAAGACCGCGCCGATGAGCGGCAGTACCGCCGCCCAATGGACGACGCCGAGGCCCGGACGGATGACGACGACGACGCCGGCCCAGCCGAGCAGCACCGCCGCCCAGCGGTGCGGCCCGACCCGCTCCTTCAGCACCGGCCAGGACAGCGCGGTCAGGAAGAGCGGCGCGGCGAAGCTGATGACCGTCGCATCGGCCAGCGCCAGATATTGCAGGCCCACGAACAGCATGGAGAGCGAGCCGACCAGGCAACCCGCGCGCAATGCCTGCAAGCCGGGATTGCGGGTGTGCAGCCAGCGCCGGGGCGGGACGCGGGCGACCAGGAAGCCCATGGTGAGCGTCACCGTGATAAAGGTGAAGTAGCCCCAGGCAACCTGCACGCCGCTCAGGCTCGACGCCACATGCTTGGCGATGGCATCGACCGCCGTGATGCCGACCATGGCGGCGAGCATCAAGGGAATGCCGAGGGACGGGCGATGGCGTGGCGGCAAGGGGAATCCGTTCCGGCGGAAGCGCAGAGGGACTGGAATAGCGGCAATTGGCCTGCCGGGCTATGATTGCGGTCGAAGACAGGGCTATCGAGGCGAGGACAAGAACATGGACGGGCTCCAGACGGCAGTAAGCGACGGAACGGCAGCAGCGAACCGGCCGATAGCCGCCATGCTGGCGGAATTCGCCTGCGGACTGGACGACCGGGCGGTTCCCGACCGGGTGATGGAGCGCGCTCGCCTTCACATTCTCGACTGCATCGGCATCGCGCTCGCCTCGACCGGCTACGACTTCGGCCGCAAGACGCTTGACTCGATGCGCGGGCTCGCCGGCGAGGGCCCATCGCCCGTGATTGGCACGGATGTCCGCTTGCCAATGCGCGATGCCGCACTGGTCAACGGGGTGCTGGTCCACGGCCTCGACTACGACGACACGCATTCCGACGGCGTGGTCCATGCCTCGGCCTCGGCCTTCGTCGCCGCACTGGCGCAGGGCTTCGCGTCCGGAGCTTCGGGCCGGGATTTGCTGGCGGCCTATCTCGTCGGCGTCGAAGCGTCGTCGCGGATCGGACAGGCGGCGCAGGGCGGCTTCCATGTGCGCGGCCACCACCCGACCGGCCTTGTCGGCGCATTCGGCGCGGCTCTGACGGCCGCCCGCCTCGCGGGCCTGTCGGAGCGCGAGGCGGCGATGGCGCAGGGCATCGCGCTCTCCATGGCCGCCGGCAGCCTGGAGTTCCTCTCCGACGGTGCCTGGACAAAGCGCATGCATCCGGGCTGGGCGGCCGTGGCGGGCATCACCGCCACCGCGCTCGCCGGCGGCGGCTTCCAGGGCCCGAGCGCGCCCTATGAGGGCCGCTATGGCCTCTACAACCTGCATCTGGGCGCGGACCACGAAGCGCGCCTCGACATGGCGACGGCCGCTCTCGGCGAGGTCTGGGAGCTGGAGAACGTGGCCTTCAAGCCCTACCCCGCCTGCCATTTCAACCACGCCTTCGCCGATGCGGCGCTGGCGCTCCGGCGCGAGCACGGGCTCCGGCCCGACGATGTGGACAGCATCACGGGCTACATCGCCGACGCGCAGGCCAATGTCGTCTGCCGTCCGGAGGAGACCAAGAAGCGCCCGCAGAACAGCTACGACGCCCAGTTCTCGATGCACTACACCATCGCGGCGGCACTGACGCACGGCCGCTTCACGCTCGACGAGATCGACCCGAACGCGATCTCGGACCCTGAGGTGCTGGCGCTGGCGGACCGGGTGGGCTTCGAGATCGATCCCGAGTCGGCCTTCCCGCGCTACTACTCCGGCGAGATCAGGGTCCGCACCCGCGACGGGCGGGAGCTCCGCCACCGCGAGTCGGTCAATCGCGGCTCGGATGCCAACCCGCTTTCGGCCGACGACATCTGCGCCAAGTTCCGCGACAATGCCGACCGCGCCGTCGGCCCCGAGCGCAGGGAGCGCATCTTCGACGCCGTCATGGGCCTCGACCGCGCCACCGACCTCGAGGAACTCGACACCGCGCTCTGCGGGGGCTGACCGGCGGGCAGGCGAGCGACAGTGCTTCGGTCGCGCGCCCTGCGCTGACTGGAGGACCGGATGCCGTCCAAGTTCTCCTCCATCGCCGCCGGGCTTGCCGTCGGCGCGGCGGCGCTTGCGCTCTCGGCCTGTGCGCTGCTCGCGCCATTGCCGAAGCCGAAGGGCGTCCCTGCGCGTCTTGAAGCGTTCCCCACGCGCGGCCTGCCGCTGGAAGGGCGCGTAACGATCCGCTGGAGCGAGCGGCAGATACCCTTCATCGAGGCAGACAGCGACAGCGATGCGGCGTTCGCGCTCGGGCTCGTGCACGCGCATCTCAGGCTCGGACAGATGGCGACGGCGCGCATGCTCGCGCGGGGGCGGGTGTCCGAGATGATCGGCCCCATGGGCATCGACATCGACCGCGGCCTGCGCACCCTCTCCTACGGCCGCGCTGCGGCCGAGATCGAGCGAACCATGGATGAAGCCGCCCTGCTCTGGGTCCGGCGCTTCGTGGATGGCATCAACCATTACCAGGACACCGCCGCCGAGCTGCCGCACGATTTCGGCATTCTGGGCCTGGAGCCCGAGACCTGGACCGTTGCCGACGTCCTGGCCATCGGGCGTCTCGGCGGCACCGACGTGAACTGGCTGGTCTGGGCCGATCTCCTGCCGCTCCGCGCGCGGGCCGACTGGCCTGAAATCTGGGCGCGTCTCGTGAAGGAGGGCGGCACGTCGTTTGCCAGTTTCGGCGGCCCCCGACAGACGGCTGCGGTGCCCTCGTGGCTCGCCGGAGTCCCCAGGTCGGGCAGCAACAGCGTCGCCGTGTCGGGGCAACGCAGCACCACCGGCGGCGCGCTCATCGCCAACGATCCCCATCTCGGCATTTTCGTTCCTGGCGTCTGGCTGATCGCGGGCGTGCACTCGCCTTCCTATCGCGCGGTCGGTCTGATGGCGCCGGGCCTGCCGATCTTCGCCATCGGCCGCAATCCGCACATCGCCTGGGGCGGCACGAACATGCGCGCGGCCTCCAGCGATCTCTACGATGTGGAGGACATGCCGGCGTCGGAGATCGCGGAGCGGCGCGAGCGGGTCGGTGTGCGCTGGTGGTTCGACACGGAGGTGACCGTCCGCGAGACCCGCCTGGGGCCGATCGTGACCGACGCGCCGCTTCTCGCGAAATACGACCTGCCGCCGCTCGCACTGAAATGGACCGGGCACAGCGCAAGCGACGAGATCGGCGCCATGCTCGCGGCAAGCCGGGCGAAGAGCTTCCCCGAGTTCCGCGCCGCATTCGACAGCTTCGCCGTGCCGGGCCAGAACATGCTCTATGCGGACCGTGACGGGAATATCGGCCAGGTCATGGCGGTGCGGCTGCCCTCGCGTCGCGCGGCGCCTGCCGACATTCTTCTCGACGGTTCCGCAGCCGACGCATCCTGGGGCGCGATGCGCACCGGGGCGGATCTTCCCTACAGCCTCAACCCGGAAACCGGCTTCCTGGTCTCGGCCAACAACCGTCCCTCGGAGACGGACATTCCCGTGGGATTCTTCTTTTCGCCCGACGACCGGGTACGGCGCATGACCGCGCTGATCGGGGACGAAGCTGCGGTGGGCATCGACACTCTCAAGGCGCTGCAGCAGGACGTGTACATGCCGTCCTCGGTCCGGTTGCGCGACCTCTTCCTTTCCAGGCTGGACGGACTGGGATTGAGCCCGGCGGCCGACGCCGAGGGCGCCAAGGCGATCGACCGGCTGCGCGGGTGGGACGGCGAGTACCGGCGCGCGTCCCTGGGCGCGGTCGCGTTCGAGCAGTTTCGCCACGGTTTCGTCCGACGCTTCTACGTCCTTCGCTACGGGGAAGACGACGGCGAAGCGTTCGCGAAGATGCGCCGGGGCACGGCCCTGCTGGCGGAAGATATCGCGGTTGCGGATGAGGAGACCGTGCGCGCGGCGCTGATTGCCGGGCTGCGTGCGGCTGCGGACGGTCTCGAGACGTTCTCCGGCTGGGGAGACATGCACCGCCTCCGCCTCGCCCATCCTCTGTCGGCCGTTCCGCTCATCGGCGGGCGGTACCGCTTTGCCGAAGCGGGCGTCGGCGGAAGCTCGGAAACGGTGATGAAGACTGCGCACAGGGCTACGGCGGAGCGCCATACCGTCACCTACGGGTCCAACGCGCGCCACATTTCGGACCTGTCCGACCCGGACGAGAATTATTTCGTGCTGCTCGGCGGGCAGGACGGCTGGTTCAACAGCTCGACCGTGCTCGACCAGTGGGAACTGTGGCGCCGGGGCGAATATGTGCGCATGCCGCTCACGCCTTCCGAGGTGCGCGCGAACTTTCCGCACGTGCTGTCGCTGGAGAACTGACCCGGGAAAACGGAGGCGCGCGCCAACCGACCATGTACGACGCGACCTGGCTTCTCCGCCTCTATGCCCGCCGGCGGCTTCGGCATCTGGAGCATATGGACCCGAAACAGGCGCAGCGCCGCGTTCTGTCGTCCCTGATCCGGCATGCGCGCCGCACGCAATTTGGGCGCGACCACGAGTTCTCCGACGCATGGTCCCTCGACGACTTCCGCTCGCACGTCCCGCTCAGGGACTACGATGCCTTCTGGGAAAGCTACTGGCGCGCCCCCTTCCCCCGCCTGACCGATTGCACCTGGCCGGGGCTCATTCCGTGGTTCGCCGTGTCGTCCGGCACAACGACCGGCACCACCAAATACATCCCCGTCAGCCGCGAGATGCGTCGGTCCAACGTGCGCGCGGGCACCGAGCTGATGGTCCACCATGTCGCCAACCGGCCGGAAAGCCGGCTGCTCGCGGGCCGTGTCTTCATGCTCGGCGGTTCGACCGGGCTGGTCCGGCAGGCGCCGGGGGTCTCCAGCGGCGACCTGAGCGGCATCGCGGCGGCGGAAATGCCCCGCTGGGCAAGGCTGCGCTACTTCCCGCCGCACAACCTGGAGACGATCGCCGACTGGGAGGAGAAGATCGACCGCTTTGCGGAGCGCTCCCTGGACGAAGAGATTTCGGGCGTTGCCGGTACGCCGAGCTGGCTGCTGATCTTTTTCGAGCGCCTGGCCGAGATCGCCGGCGGGGCGAGCCGGATTGCCGACATTTATCCCGCATTGGAAATGCTGTCGCATGGAGGCGTCGCCTGGGCGCCCTACCGCGACCGTTTCGCCGCCCTGCTCGAAGGCAGCGGCGCGGAAACGCGCGAGGTCTATCCGGCAAGCGAGGGATTCTTCGGCATTGCCGACCGCGGGGACGGCGAGGGTCTCCGGCTGCTGCTCGACACCGGCATCTTCTACGAGTTCATTCCGCTCGACGAACTCGACAGCCCGGAACCGGACTGCCGCTGGATCGGCGACGCGGAGCCGGGCGTCAACTATGCGCTCGCGGTGACGACATGCGCCGGCCTCTGGCGCTACCTCATCGGCGACACGGTGACCCTGGTCGAGCGCGATCCGCCGCGCGTCCTCGTCACCGGGCGGACGAGCTACATGCTCTCCGCGTTCGGCGAACATGTGATCGGCGCCGAGGTCGAGCGCGCCGTGGCGGAGGCGGCAAGGGACATCGGCGCGACGGTCAGCGACTTCGCCGCCGGAAGCCTCTTCCCGGAGGAGGCCGGCGCGCGCGGCGGACACCTCTACATCGTCGAACTGGGCGCGGAGCCCGGCGAGGGCGGCTTCGACCGCCAGCGGCATGCCCGCTTCGCCGAAACGCTGGACGCGACGCTCTGCCGCCTCAACGACGACTATGACGCCCACCGCGCGGACGGCTACGGCCTGGACGCTGCGCGCGTGCGCATCATGCCTCCCGGAGGCTTCGCCGCATGGATGAAGAGCCGCGGCAAGCTCGGCGGA
>MPNF01000074.1 GCA_002238885.1 Alphaproteobacteria bacterium bin95
GCGTCCATCCCGAGACCGGGCGCCCGGCGCTCTATCTGAGCGATTCCCGCAGCACGAGGCGCTTCGAAGGCATGACCGAGGAGGAGAGCCTGCCGCTGCTCGACTGGCTGATGAGCCACGCGACACGGCCCGAATTCACCTGCCGGCTGCGCTGGGAAAAGGGCACGCTCGCCATCTGGGACAATCGCCGCCTGATGCACATGGCTGTGAACGACTATTTCGGCCAGCGCCGGATCATGCAGCGCATCACCGTCAAGGGCGGACCCACCGTCGGCATCCTCGACGCGGACGCAGCCCTGCGGGCGGCGTAGGGCAAAACCCGTTCCGATTGGACTGAATTTGGAGCCAAGCCCGAATTGTCGCCCCGGCCTCCGAGCCGGGGCCCAGCACCGCCGGTGCAACACGACAGAGACCTCTGCGCCCTGGACCCCGGATCTCCGCTGCGCTCCGTCCGGGGTGACAATCGGGGTTGCGCATAGGGCCCCGCTGCAACCTGAACGGACCATGATCTAGCGCTATTTTCCCGCCGCTGGATTCAGCGGGACCGAACTCGGCTCAGCCCAGTTCGGCCAGCTTCGCCTCGGCTACAGCCGCGCGGCGCAGGGCGGCGGCGCGGCGGCGCTCGTCGTCCGTGTCGGCGGCGTCTTCGCGCGCCTCGCGCAGTTCGCGCTCGACTTCCGCCCGGTCGAGGTCGGCGAGCGGCACGGCCTCTTCCGCCAGCACGGTGCAGCGCTCGGGCGTGACTTCCGCAAAGCCGCCGGCGACGAAGATTTCCGCCGGCTCTCCCCCGCCGTCATGCAGGCGGATCGTGCCGGGGCGCACGGTGGAGATCAGCGGCGAATGGCGCGGCAGCACGCCGAAATCGCCGGCGCCACCCGGCACCACCACCATGTCGGCCTCTTGCGAGAGCAGCAGGCGCTCGGGCGTGACCAGTTCGAATGCGACCTTGCCGTCCGCCATCGTTACGCCGCCTCGGCCGCCATCCTGCGGGCCTTGTCGACGGCTTCCTCGATGGTGCCGACCATGTAGAACGCCGCCTCCGGCAGGTCGTCATATTCGCCGGAGACGATGCCGGTGAAGCCCTTGATCGTGTCCTCGATCTCGACATAGACGCCGGGCGAGCCGGTGAACACTTCCGCCACATGGAAGGGCTGGGAGAGGAAGCGCTGGATCTTGCGCGCCCGCGCGACCACCAGCTTGTCCTCTTCCGACAGCTCGTCCATGCCGAGAATGGCGATGATGTCCTGCAGGCTCTTGTATTGCTGCAGCACCTCCTGGACGCGCCGGGCGATGCCGTAATGCTCGTCGCCGACCACGCGCGGGTCGAGGATGCGCGAGGTGCTGTCGAGCGGGTCCACGGCGGGATAGATGCCGAGCTCCGCGATCTGGCGCGAGAGCACCGTGGTGGCGTCCAGATGCGAAAAGGCGGTCGCCGGGGCCGGGTCGGTCAGGTCGTCGGCAGGCACATAGATCGCCTGCACCGAGGTGATCGAGCCCTTGGTGGTCGAGGTGATGCGCTCCTGCAGGGTGCCCATGTCGGTGCCGAGCGTCGGCTGGTAGCCCACCGCGGAGGGAATGCGGCCCAGCAGCGCCGAGACCTCCGAGCCCGCCTGGGTGAAGCGGAAGATGTTGTCGATGAAGAGCAGCACGTCCTGGCCCTCTTCGTCGCGGAAATACTCCGCCTGCGTCAGCCCCGTCAGCCCGACGCGGGCGCGGGCGCCCGGCGGCTCGTTCATCTGCCCGTAGACCAGGGCTGCCTTGGACTCGCCGCCTTCCAGGTCGATCACGCCCGACTCGATCATCTCGTGATAGAGGTCGTTGCCCTCGCGGGTGCGCTCGCCGACGCCCGCGAACACCGAATAGCCGCCATGGCCCTTCGCGATATTGTTGATGAGCTCCATGATGAGCACCGTCTTGCCGACGCCGGCGCCCCCGAACAGGCCGATCTTGCCGCCCTTCACGTAGGGGGTGAGCAGGTCCACCACCTTGATGCCCGTCACAAGCTGTTCCGCTTCGGTGGACTGCTCCACGAAGGACGGCGCCGGGCGGTGGATCGGATAGGTCTTCGCCGTTTCGACGGGCCCGCGTTCGTCGATCGGCTCACCGATCACGTTCATGATCCGCCCGAGCGTCTCGGGGCCGACCGGAACGCTGATGGCGCTGCCGGTATCGAGCGCCTCCTCGCCGCGCACGAGCCCTTCGGTCGTGTCCATGGCGATGGTGCGCACGATATTCTGGCCCAGATGCTGCGCCACTTCGAGCACCAGCGTCCGGTCTCCGTGCTTCACATGGAGCGCGTTCAGGATCGACGGAATATCGCCTTCGAACTCGACGTCCACGACGGCGCCCAGAACCTGACTGATGCGGCCGACCGCATTCCTGGCCATCTTTGTTGCTCCTAGACTGCTTCGGCGCCGGAGATGATCTCGATCAGTTCCTTCGTGATCATCGCCTGGCGGGTGCGGTTGTACTGCAGGGTGAGACGGGCGATCATGTCGCCCGCATTGCGTGTGGCATTGTCCATGGCGGCCATGCGCGCGCCGTGCTCCGAGGCCGCGTTTTCCAGAAGCGCGCGATAGACCTGCACCGAGACATTGCGCGGCAGCAGGTCTTCCAGGATCGCCTCTTCGTCCGGCTCGTAAATGTAGACGGCGGACGGCCCGCCGGCATCGGCGCCCTCGTCCCGTTCCGGCAGCGGCGCCGGCACAAGCTGCTGGACCGTCACCTCATTGCTGATCGCGGATTTGAAGCGGGCATAGACCATGGTGCAGACGTCGAATTCGCCCTCGTCGAACATCGTCCGCACACGCTCGGCGATCTCGTCCGCCTCCGCGAACTCCACCGAACGACGCCCGACGCCCTCGATGATATCGACGATCTTGGTCCCGTGCAGGCGCCGGAGCTGGTCCCGGCCCTTGCGGCCGACGCAGAGGATGCGCACCGTCTTGCCCGCGCCCTCCAGCTCGTCGATAAGCTCGCGCGCGCGGCGCACGATGCCGCCGTTGAAGCCGCCGCAAAGCCCCCGGTCGGCGGTCGCCACGACGACGAGATGCACCCGGTCGTCCCCGCTGCCGGACAGCAGTTTCGGCGCCCCGGCGCTGCCCGCCATCGACCCGCCAAGCGAGCCCAGCATCCGTTCCATGCGCTCCGCATAGGGCCGCGCGGCCTCGGCAGCCTCCTGGGCGCGGCGCAGCTTGGCCGCCGCGACCATCTTCATGGCCGAGGTGATCTTCTGCGTCGCGCGGACGCTGGAGATGCGGTTGCGCAGTTCCTTCAGGCTGGGCATGGCGGCGTCGGCTCAGGCGAAGGTCTTGGCGAAGGCGGCGACGACGGCGTCCACCTCCTTCTCGGTGTCGTCGTCGAGGTCCCCGGTTGCGTCGATGCGCGCCATCAGTTCGCCGTGCCGGGCCCTGATCTCGCCCAGCAGTCCTTCCTCGAAGCGGGTCACATCGCGCACGCCGATACCGTCCAGATATCCGCGCACGCCGGCGAAGATCGCCACCACCTGCTCGGCCACGCTGCGCGGCGCATATTGCCCCTGCTTGAGGACCTCGGTCAGGCGCGCGCCGCGCGCCAGCAGCTGCTGGGTCGATGCGTCGAGGTCGGAGGCAAACTGCGAGAAAGCCTCCATCTCGCGGAACTGCGCGAGCTCCAGCTTGATGCTGCCCGCCACCTTCTTCATCGCCCTGGTCTGCGCGGCGGAGCCGACGCGGCTGACCGAGAGGCCGACATTGATCGCCGGGCGAACGCCTTTGTAGAACAGGTCGGTCTCGAGGAAGATCTGCCCGTCGGTGATCGAAATCACATTGGTCGGGATAAAGGCCGAGACATCGTTGCCCTGGGTCTCGATCACGGGCAGCGCAGTCAGCGAGCCGGCACCGTGGTCGTCGGACATCTTGGCGGCCCGCTCCAGCAGGCGCGAATGGAGGTAGAAGACGTCGCCCGGGAAGGCCTCGCGGCCCGGCGGACGGCGCAGCAGCAGCGACATCTGGCGATAGGCGGTCGCCTGCTTGGAGAGGTCGTCATAGACGATCACCGCATGCATGCCGTTATCGCGGAAATACTCGCCCATGGCGCAGCCCGAATAGGGCGCCAGGAACTGCAGCGGCGCCGGGTCGGACGCCGTGGCGGCGACGACGATGGAGTATTCCATCGCGCCGTATTCCTCCAGCGTCTTGACCACCTGGGCCACCGAGGAGCGCTTCTGGCCGACGGCGACATAGATGCAGTAGAGCTTTTTCGACTCGTCGTCGCTCTCGTTGATCTGCTTCTGGTTGATGAAGGTGTCGATGGCGACCGCGGTCTTGCCGGTCTGGCGGTCGCCGATGATGAGTTCGCGCTGGCCGCGCCCGATGGGCACCAGCGCGTCGAGCGCCTTGAGGCCCGTCTGCATCGGCTCGTGCACCGAGCGGCGCGGGATGATGCCGGGCGCCTTGACCTCGACCAGCCGGCGCTCGGTCGATTCGATCGGACCCTTGCCGTCGATGGGGTTGCCGAGTCCGTCCACCACGCGGCCGAGGAGGCCCTTGCCGACCGGCACATCGACGATGGCGGAGGTGCGCTTGACGAGGTCGCCTTCGTGGATGTCGCGGTCCTCGCCGAAGATCACCACGCCCACATTGTCCGCTTCGAGGTTGAGCGCCATGCCGCGCGTGCCGTCGGCGAACTCGACCATCTCGCCGGCCTGCACGCGGTCGAGGCCGTAGACCCGCGCCACGCCGTCGCCGACGGACAGCACCGTGCCAACTTCGGCGACATCGGCTTCGTCGCCGAAATTGGCGATCTCGTTCTTGAGGATCGCGGAGATTTCGGAGGCGTCGATATTCATGTCCCCTCAAGCCCCTTTCATGGAGAGTTCGAGCCTGCGCAGCCGGGAGCCGAGCGAGCTGTCGAAGAGCCGCGAACCGAGCCTGACGACCAGTCCGCCGAGAATGTCGGGATCGACCTTGAGGTCGATAGAAACCTTGCCGCCCGCGATGCCGCCGAGCGCCGTTTCCAGCGAGCCGAGCTGCGCGTCGTCGAGCGCGTGGGCCACGGTGACTTCCGCCGTGACCTCCCCGCGGCGCTCGGCGAGCACGGCGAGGAACCGCTCGGCTATCGCCTGGAGCGCGAACAGCCGGCTGTGGCGCGCAACGACACCGATGAAATTGCGCGTCATGTCCGCGAATCCGGCCCGCTCCGCCACCGCCTGCATGGCGCGGGCGCGCTCCTCGCGGGCGATCAACGGCGAGCGCACGACATGCGAGAGCTCGGGGTTTTCCGCCAGCAGCACCTTCAGCGCCTCCAGGTCTTCCGCAACCCGGTCGAGCGCCTTCTCTTCCTCGGCCAGTTCCAGCAGAGCGGTCGCATAGCGCTCGGCGAGTGCGGAAACGGGTCCTGCCTGAGAAGCCACGAAATAATGTCCCCGAAATGCGTGCCGCTTCCGATCCGCCGCCGCTCGAATGCCCCGGCGAACAGGACGGCTACGGGCCGAACGAAACGGGCGCGAGCCCGAGAGCGCCGCGCGGGCTTCGTGCTATCACAGCCGTAATCGGAGCCGCAACCGAACCCCCCGCGACATATTGGCTAAGCGCCACAATGTAGTGTCGATGCGGTGTTGAATTGAAACGCCGCTGATCTTACTCTGCACGGTGGAAACAGGCAGCGAATGGAGGCCGCGATGGAAGTCGCCATACGCGAGGCGAAGGCACGCCTCTCCGAGCTCGTCGCCGCCGCCCGGAACGGCGAGCGCGTCGTTATCACCAGGCACGGACGCCCGGCGGCCGAACTCGTCGCCTGCAAGGCGCGCGGTGGACTCGATTTCGAAATGCTGGAAGAGGTATGCCGACGCCACGGCATAGCCGGCGACGGGGAGCGTTGGCCGGAGGAGTGGAACGACCCGGCCTTCAGCCGGCAGGTGCTGGGGCTGGAAGACGAAGACGAGTAGCCCGGTGCGGCTTCTCCTCGATACCCACTGGCTGTATGCCATCATGCCGGCTCGCGACAGGCTGTCGGCAGCCGAGCGCCTCTACCTGGCCGATCCGGCTGCTGAAATTCATGTGAGCGCGGTGTCGATCTGGGAAATGCGGCTCAAGTTTCACGCCCGCCCTCGGGACGGCGCGCGCAAGAGCCGCTTCGATCCGAACGACGTGCTGGCGGCGCTGGAGGATATGGCCATTCCGGTGCTCTCCATGACCCCGGCGCATGCGGCGCAGCCGCTCGAGGTGCCGCTTCCCCACCGCGACCCGTTCGACGAACTGCTGCTCGTCCAGGCGCAGGAGGAAGGATTGAAGCTCCTGACCCACGACCGGCTCCTCACCGGCCACCCGCTGGCGGTCTCCCCGGGCGCGGCTGCGTAG
This sequence comes from Alphaproteobacteria bacterium bin95, assembly GCA_002238885.1. Taxonomy (GTDB): domain Bacteria; phylum Pseudomonadota; class Alphaproteobacteria; order Bin95; family Bin95; genus Bin95. Next base: position 6,339 of record MPNF01000074.1, read on the forward strand.
CGCGGCGCGGCCCGCTCACATGAAGCTGTAGGGGTCGACGTCTATCTGGAGGGAGACGTTGGCAGGCAGGCGGACGGCGCCCAGCCAGGAGCGCAGGATCGGCTGCACCGGGCGGTCGCGCGGGGCCTTCAGCAGGAGGCGCCAGCGGTGGCGGCCGCGCAGTAACGACAGCGGCGCGGGCGCCGGGCCGAGCACATCCGCTTCCCGGCCCTGGGGCGCGGCGCGAGCGAGCGCGCGGGCCGCCGCCTCCACCGCCGCTGCATCGCGCGAGGCCAGCACCAGAGCCGCGAGCCGGCCGTATGGCGGCATGCCGGCCGCGCGGCGCCCCTCCCGCTCGGCTGCCAGGAACGCCTCCCGGTCGCCCGAGGCCAGCGCCTGCATCACCGGGTTCTCCGGCTGCCACGTCTGCACGAGCACGCGCCCCGGCCGCTCCGCCCGTCCGGCGCGGCCGGCCACCTGGGTGAGCAGTTGATGGGTGCGCTCGGAGGCGCGCAGGTCGCCGCCGGCAAGCCCAAGGTCGCCGTCCACCACGCCGACGGCCGTCAGCCAGGGAAAATGATGTCCCTTGGCAGCAAGCTGCGTGCCGATGATGAGGTCGATCTCGCGCGCCTCAACTCTCTCGACGAATTCCGCGGCGGCGCGGGGCCCGCGCACGCTGTCGCTGGAAAACATGCCGAGCCGCGCTTCGGGGAAAAGCGCCGCCGCCGCCTCGGCGATGCGTTCCACGCCGGGCCCGCAGGCGGCCAGGCTCTCTTCCGCCCCGCAGGCCGGACATTCTGCCGGCGGCGGGCCGGCGAAGCCGCAATGGTGGCATTGCAACCGCCCCGCCAGCCGGTGCTCCACGAGCCAGGTGCTGCAATGGCGGCACTCGATCCGGTGCCCGCAGGCGCGGCAGAGCGTCAGCGGCGCATAGCCCCGCCGGTTGAGGAACAGCAGCGCCTGCTCGCCGGCATCGAGGGCCGTGCGGAGCGCCGCCTCCAGGGGCGCGGCGAGCCATTCTCCGCGCGGCGGCGGGGTCCGGCGCAAGTCGATCAGCGACACGTCCGGCAGCGCCGCCCCGCCGCCCGCCTGTAGCGCTCCGCCAGCCTGAGCCGCTGGTACCGCCCGGCCCTCGCGTTCTCCTCGCTTTCGAGCGACGGCGTGGCGGAGGCAAGCACCACCGGCACATCCTCCAGCCGGGCGCGCAGCACGGCCATGTCGCGTGCGTGGTAGGCGACGCCGTCCTCCTGCTTGAAGGCCGGCTCATGCTCCTCGTCCACCACCACGACCCCGAGCGCCGGGAACGGCAGGAACAGCGCCGAGCGTGCACCGACGACAACCTGCGCCTCGCCCTCCGCAATGGCCCGCCAGCCGGTGCGCCGCTCGCCGGCCGGCAGGTCCGAGTGCCAGGCCAGCGGCCGCGCGCCGAACCTGGCCTCGAAGCGCTGCATCCACTGCGCCGTCAGCGCGATTTCCGGCAGCAGGATAAGCGCCTGCCGGCCGCGCCGGAGCGCAGCCGCGACCGCCTCGAAATAGACCTCCGTCTTGCCCGCCCCGGCAACGCCTTCCAGCAGCGAAACCGAGAACCCGGTTCCGCCGAGCCCGGAGGCGGCCTCGGCCTGTTCGTCGGTGAGCGCAACCCGGCTGCCATCCGGATCCGGCGGAAGGAAGGCGGGCCGCGGCGGCAATGCGACCGGCCGGATCGCACCCAGCGCCGCGAGGCCCTTGAGAACGCTTGGCCCCGCACCGGTCTCCCGGGCGATTTCGGCCCCGGTCAGCGCGACGCCGCCCGCCAGCGCCTCCAGCACCGCCAGACGCTGCGGGGTGGCGCGCATGGCCGGCGGCGCGGCATCGGCCAGCCGCCAGGCGGGGCGCGGTTTCGGCGGCTCCAGCGCCGCCGGAACGCTCAGCGCCATGCGCAGCACCGACCCCGGCGGCGAGAGCGTGTAGTTCGCTACCCGGGCGACGAAGCGGCGAAGGGCCGGGCGCATCGGCGGCACCTCGAACCGGCGGGCCACGGGCTTCAGGCGGCTCGCCTCGACACCGCCCGGCCCGTTGTCCCACACAACGCCGCGCACAAGACGCCGTCCGAGCGGCACTTCCACAATGTCGCCCGGCGCGAGCACCTCGCCGAGATAGTCGTAGGGACCCGGCAGCGGCAGGGGCAACAACACCGGCACGGTTATGGCGCGATTCCGGGCGGACATGTATAGAGTCATAGCGGTTCGGACTGACGATAAGGGCGGGTTGCCATGAAATTCTTTGTCGATACCGCCGACCTGGCGGAAATCCGCGACATGGCCGAGACCGGCATGGTCGACGGCGTCACCACCAACCCCTCGCTGATCGCCAAGAGCGGCCGCCCGCTGCTGGCAGCGATCGCCGAGATCTGCGACGTGGTGGACGGGCCGGTGAGCGCGGAAGTGACCGCAACCGACTATCCGACCATGCTGGCGGAGGGCCGGCGCCTCGCTGCGATTGCGCCCAATGTGGCGGTCAAGGTCCCGCTCACCGTGGACGGGCTGCGCACTTGCCGGGCGCTCGCCGACGAGGGCCGGACGGTCAATGTCACCCTCTGCTTCTCGCCCCAGCAGGCCCTCCTGGCGGCCAGGGCCGGAGCCGGGTTCATCTCCCCCTTCGTCGGCCGCCTCGACGATCTCGGGTTGGACGGCATGGCCCTGGTGCGCGACATCTGCGAAATCTACCGCGCCTATGACAGCATCCACACCGAGGTGCTGGCGGCCTCGGTGCGCGGCCCGCTGCATGTGGTCGAGGCCGCCCGCTGCGGCGCCCACGCGGCCACGGTCCCGCCGCAGACCCTGAGGCAGCTCTACCGCCATCCGCTGACCGATGCGGGGCTCGAAGCCTTCCTTGCCGACTGGCGCAAGACCGGCCAGTCGATCCTCGACCTGCCCGACGCCGCGGAATAGTCCGTTGCCCGAGCCTGCGCCGGACGATGTTGCAGACTATCTCCGCCGCAACCCGGACTTCCTGCGCCGCCACCCGGAACTGCTGACCGTGCTTGCGCCGCCGGGGCGCGACGCAGGCGGCGTGGTGGACCTGCAGCGCGTCATGGTCGAGCGCGAGCGGCAGAACAACAGCGAGCTGCGCGAGGCGTTGCAGCAACTGCTCGATCTCGGGGCGAACAACCAGACCAGCATGTCGCGCATCCACGATGCAGCGCTCGGCGCGGTCGGCCTGCGCCGTTTCGGGGACCTCGCCGCCGTAATCTCCGGCGACTGGCCGGAACTGCTCGGCTGCGACGGGGCGGTGCTCGCTTTCGAGACGCGCGCCGAGGCGCTGCCGGCCGCGCCGGGCCTTGTTGCGCTGGCGGCGGGCCGCGTGGACGCCCTGATCGGCAAAGGCGCCGCCCGGCTCGAAGGCGGGCTCAAACGGGGTCCGCCGGACATCTTCGGCGGAGCCGCGAATATGGTTGCGAGCCTGGCCCTGTTGCGCCTCGCAGCGGGGAAGGGCGGCCCGCCCGGCCTGCTGGCGCTCTCCTCGCGCGAGCCGGAGCATTTCGAGGCCGGACAGGGGACCGAATTACTGGTGTTCCTTGCACGTACCGTCTCCGCTCAGCTCCCGGCGCTGATCGACCCCCCGGAAGCGTTATGACGCCGGAGACCGCTCGATTTCTGGAGGACTGGCACGGCTGGCTCGCGCATGAGCGCGGTTTTTCCGAGCACACCGTCTCCGGCTACCTGCGGGATGTGGCGGACTTTCTGGCCTTTCTCGAAGGCTATACGGGTGAGCCGGTCTCGGCGGCGGTACTGGCGAAGGTCGAGCCGCGCGACATCCGCGCCTGGCTCGCCGAACGCGCACGCGGCGGGATGGGCGCCGCGTCCCGCGCCCGGGGCCTCTCGGCGCTGCGCAATTGGTTGCGCTGGCTGGCGCAGAAGGGCGTGGGCGATG
>MPNF01000075.1 GCA_002238885.1 Alphaproteobacteria bacterium bin95
GGCGCCCTTTCGGCTGGGTGCGCCCCCGTCGGCGCTGCTTGACCGCTTCTTCCGGCACGTCCCCCGCGTCCTTCCCGCCGACCCGCTCGCCCCGATATACAGCCCGCAGGACGCCATGCCCATAGCGCGCATGCGTCCAGCGGCCGGCTCATGCGAGCGCGGACACGCAGAACCGCTACTTGAAGCCGCAAGCTTTCCCGGTCGTGTTCAGGGCGAGCCAGCGGCCATCCTGCTTGAAGCAACCCTCCCGCCACTGGCCCTGGACCGCGTTGCCATCGGCGTCGGAGTAAATCCCGAAGCCATGCGGCCTGCCATCGCGGTACTCGCCTTCGTAGCGGCTGCCGTCGGCAAAGGTGAGAGCGCCATGGCCGTTCGGCTTGCCGTCGCGGTACTGGCCCACATAGCGGCTGCCGCTGGCCAGGGTAACGGCCCCGTGGCCGTGTTGTCTGCCCTCCCGCCATTCGCCTTCGTAGCGACCGCCGCTGTCCAAGACCAACGCCCCGTGGCCGTGCCGCTGGCCATTGCGCCAATCGCCCTCGTAGCGACCGCCATCGGCTAAGACCAAGGTTCCCTGGCCGTGCCGCTTGCCGTTGCGGTATTCGCCCTCGTAGCGCTCGCCGTTAGAAGCAGTGTCAATCCCGTGGCCCTGCTGCTTGCCTTCGCGCCATTCGCCTTCGTAGCGGTCGCCGTTGGCAAAGGTGGCGATGCCTTGGCCGTGCCGCCTGCCCTTGCGCCAATCGCCCTCGTAGCGGTCGCCGTTGGGCCAAGTGAAGGTGCCGTGGCCATGCGCCCAGCCGTTGCGGTAGCCGCCCTCATGACGGTCGCCGTTGGCAGCGGTGGAGGTGCCGTGGCCATGCTGCCTGCCCTCGCGCCATTCGCCCTCGTAGCGGCTGCCGTCGGCCCGGGCCAGGATCCCGTGGCCGTGCTGCTTGCCATTGCGGAAGTCGCCCTCGTAACGGTCGCCGCCGGCAGCGGCGGAGACCCCGTGGCCGTGCGGCCGGCCGTTGCGCCATTCGCCCTCGTAGCGATTGCCGTTGGCCCAGATCAAGGTCCCGTAACCGTGCTGCTTGCCGGCCTTCATGGCGCCGACGAAGACGTGCCTGCCATCGCCGAAGGTCAATTGCCCCCGGCCTGAGACCTTGCCGTCCACGCAGGCGCCGGACCAAGTGTAGGGTTCGAACCTGCCGCCCGTGCGTCGGTTGTACACTTGGCAGGGCTGGTTGGCGACGGTGGACCAGAAGGTTCCGACAGAGAGCTCGGCAGCCTCCGCGCGCGTTTGCCAGACCGTCGCCGCAGCGCTCAGCGCCACCGCCGCCATCGCTGCGAGTGCTCTGGTGGCCTCCCTTGGGCGGTGCGCGCGCCGACGGCGCTTATCGACCGCTTCTTCCGGCACGTCCCCCCGTCCTTCCCGCCGACCCGCTCGCCCCGATATACAGCCCGCAGGACGCCATGCCCATAGCGCGCATGCGTCCTCCGTCCCGCTCAGGGGCGGCGCGCATTGACATTGGCGGACCGGGAGCGCATGTACTTCCCGTAGATCGTCTTCCGGGCCCGCGACGCAAGCTGTTTGCGCGGCATCGAACCCGGGAATATGCAACTCCACCCGTTCCGGCCGCTCCCGCGGCCGGCATATGCGCCCGAAACCAGCCGTCCCGACAAGCGGGCCACGCCGGGCGGCAAGGAACAATGTGACCGAACAACCGTTTTCCGAATTCGGCCTGGCCGAGACCCTGCAACGCGCGCTGGCCGCGCGCAAACACACGATACCGACGCCGATCCAGGCGCAGGCCATCCCCGAGGTCCTGGCCGGGCGGGACCTCATCGCCATCGCCCAGACCGGCACCGGCAAGACGGCGGCCTTCGCGCTGCCGATCCTGCACCGGCTCGCCGGCGCAAGAAACAGCGCTCGCGCCCGCGCGCCGCGCGCCCTCGTCCTGGCGCCGACGCGGGAGCTGGCGATCCAGATCGCCGACGAATTCCGCGCCTATGGCGCCCGGCTGCAGCTGCGGCTTGCGGTCATCTATGGCGGCGTCGGCCAGAAACCCCAGGTCGATGCGCTGGCGCGCGGCACCGACATCCTCGTCGCCACGCCCGGACGCCTGCTGGACCTGATGGGACAGCGCCGCGTCAGCCTCGACCGGATCGAGCATCTCGTTCTCGACGAGGCCGACCGCATGCTCGACATGGGCTTCATCCGCGACGTGCGCCGCATTCTGGCGGCCCTGCCGGCGGCGCGGCAGTCATTGCTGTTCTCCGCCACCATGCCGCGCGATGTGGCGCGTCTGGCGAGCGACTTCCTTCGCGATCCCGTCCGGGTAGCAGTGACGCCGCAGGCGACGCCGGTGGAGCGGATCCGGCAAAGCGTCTTCCACGTCTCGGCCGGGGACAAGCAGCGCCTGCTGGCCGAGATTCTGGACGACCCCGCGCTCTCGCGGGTGCTGGTCTTCGCCCGCACCAAGCATCGCGCCAACCGGGTGGCGACCCAGCTCGAGAAGTGCGGCGTCGCCGCCGATGCGATACACGGCAATAAGTCCCAGGGCGCGCGGCAGCGAGCCCTCGAGCGTTTCCGGCGGGGCGAGGCCCGCGTCCTGGTCGCGACCGACATCGCGGCGCGCGGCATCGATATCGAGGATATCAGCCACGTCATCAACTTCGAGCTGCCGAACGTGCCGGAAAGCTATGTCCACCGCATCGGCCGCACGGCACGGGCCGGCGCCGACGGCATTGCCTATTCGTTCTGCGACGCAGCCGAGCGCGACTCGCTCGGCCAGATCGAACGCCTGATCCGGCAAAGGCTGACGGTGATCGGGGACGACCCCGTCCCGGCATCCGCACGCCCCGCGCAAGGCCGGCCGCGGCGCAAAGGCGCCGGAGCCGGCCGAAAGCGCGGAACGCCCCGCTTTGCCGAGGCGCGGCCCTGAACGCGGGCGCCGGGACCTGGCCTCAGCCGATCTCGCCGCCGTCGTCGCGGGTGACGGCGATCACGGTGGAGCGCGGCGTGGTGTCGCCGCCGCCCGGGAAGTGGCCGCCGCCCTTGTTGCCCGGATGCTGGAGGCCGACGAACATGGTCTTCCGGTCCATAGACCAGCAAAGCCCGGTCACCTCGCACTCCTTCGGACCGACCAGGAAGCGGTGGATTTCGCCGCTGTCGGGGTCGGCATAGAGCATCTGGTTGTTGCCCTGGCCGGCGAAGTCGCCCTCGTTCTTGAAATTGCCGTCGGTCTGGATCCAGAGGCCGCCCTTGCTGTCGAACACGAGCCCGTCCGGCGAGTTGAACATGTTGTCGGGGGTCACATTGGCGGAGCCGGCATTGGCGTCGTCATGCACCGCCGGGTTGCCGGCCACCACGAACAGGTCCCATTCGAACCCGGCGGCGGTATGGTCGCCGCCCGCCGGCCGCCAGCGCACGATCTGGCCGTATATGTTGCCCTTGCGCGGGTTGGGGCCGCCCACCGGCGTCGGGTCGCCGCCCTTGTTCGGCTTCTTGCCGCGGTTCTTGTTGTTGGTGAGGCAGCAATAGACCTCGGCGCGGCCGGGATGCGCCGCGACCCATTCGGGCCGGTCCATGGTGGTCGCGCCCACTGCCGATCCGGCCATGCGCGTGAACACGGCAATGTCGGCTATCGAGGCCATGCCGGTCGCCTCCGGCGTCAGCGCCATCCACTCGCCGCTGCCGTCCTCGGCGAAGCGCGCCACCGAAAGCGCACCCGACTCCAGCAGGCCGGAATTGTCGCCGCCTTCGGCATAGCGGCCTTCGGAGATGAAGCGGTAGAGGAACTCGCCGCGCTCGTCGTCGCCCATATAGACGACGACATGGCCGTTGGCCGCGATGACGACCTCGGCGTTCTCATGCTTGAAGCGGCCGAGCGCGGTGCGCTTCTTTGGCACCGAATCCGGGTCGAGCGGATCGATCTCGACGACATAGCCCGCCCGGTTCGGCTCGTTCGGGTGCTTCGAGATGTCGAAGCGTTCGTCCGCCGTCGCCCAAGCATAGCCCCAGTCTTTCAGGCCGACGCCGTAGCGTTTCATCGCATCCGACACCCCATAGTCGGGGTCCGAGGACGAGAAATAGCCGTTGAAGTTCTCCTCGCAGGCGAGATAGGTGCCCCAGGGCGTCCTGCCGTTGCCGCAATTGTTCCAGGTGCCGAGCGACGTCTCGCCTGCCGGGTCGGCGGCCGTCTTGAGCATGTCGTGACCGCGCGCAGGCCCCGTGATCTCCATCGGAGCGTCGGCGGTGATGCGCCGGTTGAAGGGCGAATCCAGCACCGGACGCCAAGCGCCGTCCGCCATCCCGACCTCGAAGACGCTGACGCCGTGGCCGGCCTTGCCCTTGCGCACGTCGTCGGCGTTCTCGGGCAGGCCGGTAGCGCGGTTGCCGTAGATGACGGACCGGTTCACATATTCGTTGTTGACGGCGAGCACGGTCCTCCCGTCGATGAAGAAGGTGGCCATGCCGTCGGTATTGTCGCCGAAGGCGCGCTCCTGGCTGGCGCCGGTGCCGCGCGTCGCGTGGTCGAACGGCGCGCCGTCGGACCAGAGCGGGTCGCCCCAGGCGATGACATTCTGCCAGGAAAAGCCCGGCGGCACGGTCACCGTATCCAGGCTGTTGGCGGCCACGGGCTCGAAGCTGAGAGCGCCCATGTCGCCCGCATGCGCGGGCCGCAACGCGCCCAGGCCGAAAAAGGCGCCGGCCGCGCCGAGGGCCGCCGCGCCGCCAAGAAAGCGGCGTCGCGACACCACATGCTCGAAGCCGGTCGGCTCGGCGCGCGGGTCGTTCAGTTCGTCGAATTCGTCGAACGAGAGTTCGCTGACGTTGTCGGGCATGACGCTCCTCCGTTTTCTTCACTATGGTCCGATACAAATGCAGAAAGCGGATGACTGTCTGTTATCGCTTCGATGACAGCTGCGTTTCGCGGACGATCCGCCGCACCGTCCCGGCCGCGCGGAGGCTGGGCCGTCCGCCACCGCCGAGCATTCCGGCCAGCTCCCCGAAGGCGGACAGTTGCGCGGCTCGCGCGTCCTCGTCGAACAGCAGGGGCCCGAGCGCGCGCGCCAGCGGCCCCGGCCGGCAGTCTCCCTGGACCAGTTCCGGCACGACCGGGCGGTCGAGCACGATGTTGACCGGGCAGAACCGGCGCGTGCGGACCACAGCCCGGCCGATCAGCGCCGTCGCCCGGTTGAGCCGATAGGCCGTGACCTGCGGCACGCCGGCGAGCGCGAGTTCGAGTGCGACCGTGCCCGATGCCCCGAGTGCCGCCCGGCTGGCGGCGAAGGCGTCCTGCTTCTCCTCCTCGCCGAGCGTCGCCGTGACCGGCCAGGGCCAGCCCGCCACCGCGTGCCGTACTCGCTCCGCCACCGTGCCGACGGTCGGAACCGCCAGATGCAGGGCGGGGATGTTGCCGGCCAGCCGTTCCAGCGTCTCCCGGAAGACGGGCAGCAGCCTGCGCACCTCGCCCGATCGGCTTCCCGGCAGCACCGCGAGAACGGTGGCGTCCGGCCCTATGCCGTGCCGGGTCCGAAAGGCCGCGCCGTCGCCCGCCGCGGCCTCGACCAGCGAATGCCCGACGAATGTGCTCTCCAGCCCGTCGCGCTCGAACAGCGCCGGCTCGAACGGCCAGAGGGTCATCAGGTGGTCGAAAAGCCGCGCCATGGCGCGCGTGCGGCCCGGCGCCCACACCCACACCATCGGCGCGACATAGTGGATGCGCGCCGCCGGGCAGCCCGCGGCGATCAGGCGCCTGGCGATGCCCTTGTTGAAACCGCCTGAGTCGATGGTCACGACCGCATCCGGCCGGAAACGCAGAATGTCGGCGACCGTCTCGTCCATCCGGCGCAACAGCCTCCGGGCGCGGGGCAGCACCTCGAACAGGCCCATCACGGCGGTCTCGGCCTGCGGGAACAGGCTGGCGACGCCCTCCCGGCCCATGAGGTCCCCGCCGACGCCCGCCGCCTCCACCGGCCCGCCCTCCCGCAACGCCCCGAGCAGCCGGGCGCCGAGCGCATCGCCGGAGGGCTCGCCGGCGACGATGTAGATGCGCAGGGTCATCGCTGGCTGCTGCCGAATCGGCCCGCCAAGCTGGACGGAGAACCGGGTTCGTGCAGTAATGCGCCGAGGGGAACGGGGAGGACCATGTCGGGTCTGGCGCGCATGATCGGACAGCGGCTGGCGCTCGGCGTCTTCACGCTTCTGGTCGTCAGCATGGTCATTTTCGCGGCCATCGAGGCGCTGCCCGGAGATTTCGCCCAGGCCATCCTGGGACAGGGGGCGACGCCCGAAGCGGTTGCCGCAATCCGCGAGAGCCTCGGCATGGACCGCTCACCGGTCGTGCGCTACTTCGCCTGGCTCGGCGGCGTCTTCAGCGGCGATTTCGGCGTCAGCTTCAACCAGTTGAGCTTCCAGTCCCAATACGGGCAGACCGGCGAACGCGATGTGGTGACGGTCGCCGACCAGCTCGCGCCGCGCTTCGCGAACACGATTTTCCTTGCCGCCACGGCCGCGGCCGTGGCCGTGCCGCTGTCGCTCGCGCTCGGCATGCTGGCGGCGCTCTACCGGGGTTCGATCTTCGACCGGGCGGCGAATGTAGGCACGCTTACATCCATCTCCAGCCCGGAATTCTTCGTCGCCTATATCCTGATCCTCTTCCTGGCGGCGGCCAATCCGATCTTCCCCTCGATCTCGAAGATCCACGCCGATCTCGACTTCTGGGAACGGCTTTACCGCACCGTGCTGCCGGCGCTCACGCTCACGCTCGTCGTCACCGCCCACATGATGCGCATGACGCGCGTTGCGATCATCAACCTTCTAGCCTCGCAATATATCGAGATGGCGCGCCTCAAGGGAGTCCCGCGCTGGCGGGTGATCGTCCACCACGCCCTGCCGAACGCGCTCGCGCCGATCATCAACGTGATCGCGCTCAACCTCGCATATCTGGTCACCGGCGTCGTGGTGGTGGAGGTGGTGTTCGTCTATCCGGGCATCGGGCAGATGTTCGTCGATGCGGTGAAGCTGCGCGACATGCCGACCGTGCAGGCCTGCTGCCTCGTCTTCGCCGCTGCCTACATCCTGCTCAACCTGCTGGCGGACGTGTTCTCGGTGCTGACCAATCCGCGCCTCAGGCACCCGAAATAGGCGGGCGCGATGGGGTTCCTCACCTATGTCGTCCTGCCTCTGGCGCTGCTGACGGGGTTGGCATGGGTGGCCCGGGCCGGGTTCCGGAGCATTGCAGGCTCGTTCGGCGCCGTCTTCCGCGCCATGCCCCTGACGGCCGCCTTCGGGCTCACCGTCGTCGGCCTCTACGTGCTGGCCGCCCTGTTCGCGCCCGCGATCGCGCCCTATGGCGAGTCCCAGGTCTTCGACGAGTTCAACCTCTTCCCCGGCGAGAACCCGGACTTCGTGCTCGGCACCGACCAGTTGGGCCGCGACCTGCTCACGCGCCTGCTCTATGGCGGGCGCAACACCATAGGCATCGCGTTCGTGACGACCGCGCTCGCCTTCCTCATAGGCGCGACCCTGGGCTTTGTCGCGGCGGTGCTCGGCGGCTGGCTAGACCAGGTCCTGTCGCGCACGGTCGATGTGCTGATGGCGATCCCGCAGCTCATTTTCGCGCTGCTGCTCCTCACCATCTTCGGGCAGTCCACGGTCAACATGATCCTGGTGATCGCCGTGCTGGATTCGACGCGCGTGTTCCGCCTCTCCCGCGCGGTCGGCGGCAATATCGTCGTGATGGACTATATCGAGGCCGCGAAGCTGCGCGGCGAGGGGCTAGGCTACCTGATCTTCAAGGAGATCCTGCCCAATGCCGCCGCCCCCCTGCTGGCGGAGTTCGGGCTGCGCTTCTGCTTCGTGTTCCTGCTGATCGCGGCGCTGAGTTTCCTTGGTATCGGCATCCAGCCGCCGCTCGCGGACTGGGGCACGATGGTGCGCGAGCTGTCGATCTATATCGGCTATGCCGAATACGGCGACTGGCAGGCGGCGTCCCTGCCGCTGCTGCCGGCGGCGGCCATTGCGCTCCTGACCGTCGCCATCAACTTCACCGTGGACTGGATGCTCGACCGCTATTCGGGACTGAAAAGCTGACGCAAGGAGACCGACCGATGAGCAGCGGCCGCTCGCTGGTGAAGATCCGGGACCTCAAGATCGAAGGGCTTGCGGGCGAAGACTGGCTGCCGATCGTCAACGGCATCGACCTCGACCTGGCGACGGGCGAGGTGCTGGGCCTGATCGGCGAGTCCGGCGCTGGCAAGTCCACGGTCGGCCTTGCGGCGATGGGCTTCACCCGCGACGGCTGCCGCATTTCCGGCGGTTCGATAGAGTTCGACGGCATCGATCTGGTCGCGGCCCCGCTCGAGGAGAAACGGAGCCTGCTCGGCCGGCGCATCGCCTATGTCGCGCAGTCGGCGGCGGCGAGCTTCAACCCCGCCCACAAGCTGATCGACCAGCACACCGAAGGGCCGGTGCTGCACGGCGTTTCCACCCAGCAGGAAAGCCAGGAAGACGCGATGGCGCTTTATGCACGGCTGCGGCTTCCGGAACCGGAGAGCATCGGCTTCCGCTATCCGCACCAGGTCTCCGGCGGGCAGTTGCAGCGCGCCATGACTGCCATGGCGATGTCCTGCCGCCCCGACCTCATCATCTTCGACGAGCCGACCACGGCGCTCGACGTCACAACCCAGATCGAGGTGCTGGCCGCGGTCCGCGACATCGTCGAGCAGTTCGGCACGGCGGCCATCTACATCACCCACGACCTCGCCGTGGTGGCGCAGATGGCCGACCGGATCAAGGTGCTGCTCAAGGGCGACGAGGTCGAGGAGAACGACACCCGCGCCATGCTGGAGGACCCGAAGGAGGACTACACCAAGTCGCTCTGGGCGGTGCGGAGCTTCCGGCGGCCGGAGCAGCCGCCCGCGGGAAGCGGCGTCGAGCCGGTCATCTCGGTAGCCGGCGTGACCGCGGGTTACGGCGCCGCCCCCGACGTGCTGCACGACGTATCGTTCGATATCCATGCGGGGCGGACAGTGGCCGTGGTCGGCGAATCGGGCTCCGGCAAATCCACCGTCGCGCGCTGCATCACCGGCCTGCTGCCGCCGCGCGGCGGCGAGGTGCGCTTCAATGGCGAGGCCCTGCCCGCCCACTACCGGGCGCGGTCCAAGGACCGGCTCCGCCAAGTCCAGATGATCTACCAGATGGCGGATACCGCGCTGAACCCGAAGCTCCGCATCCGGGACATCGTCGGGCGTCCGGTGCAGTTCTACGGGGGGCTCCGGGGCGCCGAACTCCGCCGGCGGATCGAGGAATTGCTCGAGCAGATCGAGATGGAACCGGACCTCTATATCGACCGCCTGCCCTCGGAGCTGTCGGGCGGACAGAAGCAGCGCATCGGCATTGCGCGCGCGCTCGCCGCCGAATCGCAGTTCATCATCTGCGACGAGGTGACATCCGCGCTCGACCAACTTGTCGCGGAGGGCATTCTGAAGCTGCTGGACCGGCTCCAGAACGAGCTGAACCTCGCCTACATGTTCATCACCCACGACCTCGCTACAGTGCGCGCCATCGCCGACGAGGTGGTGGTGATGAAGGACGGGCGCGTCGTGGAGGCGGGGCCGAAGACGGAGATGTTCACCCCGCCGCATCACGATTACACCGACCTGCTGCTGAGCTCGGTGCCGGAAATGGACCCCGACTGGCTCGACCGGCTGCTGGAGCAGCGCGGCGTGGAGAATATCGGGGAGGCGGCGCGCGTCAGGCTCGACTAGGATGCCTGGCAAGTTTTGACGAACGATGACCGGAACTACCTGAGGGAGGCTTTCCCCGTGAATCTCAAACTGGACAGAAGAACGCTGCTCAAGGCAAGCGCCGCCACGGCACTCGCCGCAGGCGTGGGGCCGGGGCCGGCGTTAGCGGCCGGGCCCAAGGCCGGCGGCATCTTGCGGCTCGGCCTTTCGGGCGGCAACACCACCGACAGCTGGGATGGGCGCACTCATTCCGACGTGTTCATGCAGGTTGCGGCCCAGGGCGCCGTGTTCGACTGCCTCACCGAGGTTGCCGCCGATGGTTCGCTGGTCGGCGAACTGGCCGAGAGCTGGGAATCCTCTGCCGACCTCGTGACCTGGACCTTCAACCTGCGCAAGGGCGTCGAGTTCCACAACGGCAAGAGCTTCGGCGCCGACGATGTGATCGAATCGCT
>MPNF01000076.1 GCA_002238885.1 Alphaproteobacteria bacterium bin95
AGCAGGTCCGGCTCGTTGGCGAGCGCCATGGCGATCATCACCCGCTGGCGCTGGCCGCCGGAAAGCTGGTGCGGATAGCTGTCGAGGCGCTGCTCGGGGTCCCGCAGGCCGACCTCGCGCAGCAGCTTCAGCGTCTCGGCCCGCGCCCGCTCGCGCGAGAAGCCCTTGTGCAGGAACAGCGTCTCGCTCACCTGCCGCGAGACCGTGTGCAGCGGGTTGAGGGACGTCATCGGCTCCTGGAAGATCATGGCGATGCGGTCGCCGCGCACCTGGCGCATGACCGCCTCGTCCGCGCCCATGAGGTCGCTGCCGTCGAAACGGATGCGCCCCGAGGGGTGCGAGGCCGCCGGATAGGGCAGAAGCTGGAGCAGCGAGAGCGCGGTCACCGACTTGCCGGAGCCGCTTTCGCCGACCAGCGCCAAGGTCTCGCCGCGTTCGATGTCGAAGGACACGCCGCGCACGGCATGGACTAGCGTCTCGTGGCTCTGGAAATCGACCCGGAGGTCATCGACGGTCAGCAGCGCGGTCATGCCGAGAGGCCCTTGCGCGGGTCGAAGGCGTCGCGCACCGCCTCGCCGATGAACACCAGCAGCGAGAGCAGCACGGCAAGCGAGAAGAAGGCTGTTAGGCCGAGCCAGGGCGCCTGGAGATTGGCCTTGCCCTGCGCCAGCAACTCGCCGAGCGAGGCAGAGCCGACCGGCAGGCCGAAGCCGAGGAAGTCCAGGCCCGTCAGCGAGGTGATGGCGCCGATCAGCACGAAGGGCAGGAAGGTGATCGTCGCCACCAGCGCATTCGGCAGCACATGGCGGAAGATGACCACCGGGTTGGAGACGCCGAGAGCGCGGGCGGCGCGCACATAGTCGAAATTGCGCGCCCGCAGGAACTCGGCGCGCACCAGCCCGACCAGCGCGATCCAGGAGAACAGCAACAGCAGCCCGAGCAGCCACCAGAAGGTCGGCGTGATCGTGCTGGCGAGAATGATGAGCAGGTAGAGCGTCGGCATGCTGCCCCAGATTTCGATCATGCGCTGGCCGATGAGATCGGTCCAGCCGCCGAAATAGCCCTGCACGGCGCCGGCCGCCACGCCGACGATACTGCTGAAGAGCGTGAGCGTGAGGCCGAACAGCACCGAGACGCGGAACCCGTAGATGAGGCGCGCCACGACATCGCGGGCCTGGTCGTCCGTGCCGAGCCAATGCTCCGCGTCGGGCGCAGACGGGGCCGGCGTCGGCAGGTCCCAGGCGACCGTGCGGTAGTCGTATGCGATGATCGGGTTCAGCATCCAGCCCTTCTCCGCAATCAGTTCGCGGACATAGGGGTCGCGGTAGTCGGCCTCGACCTCGAACTCGCCGCCGAAGACGGTCTCCGGATAGCGCTCGAAGACCGGCAGATAGAGCCCGCCGTCATAGAAGACGACGAAGGGCTTGTCGTTGGCGATGAACTCCGCGCCGAGCGAGAGCAGGAAGAGCGCGAGGAAAATCCAGAGCGACCACCAGCCCCGCCGGTTGGCGCGGAAATTGGCAAGGCGCCGGCGTGCAAGCGGGCTCAGGGACACGCCTCAGACCTGCCTTGTCTCGAAGTCGATGCGCGGGTCCACCAGCATGTAGGTGAGGTCTCCGATGAGCTGCATGACGAGGCCGAGCAGGGTGAAGAACCAGAGCGAGGCGAACATGATCGGATAGTCGCGGTTGAGCGCCGCCTCGAAGCCGAGCAGTCCGAGGCCGTCCAGCGAGAAGATCGTCTCGATCAGCACCGCGCCGGTGAACAGGACCCCGACGAAGGCCGCCGGGAAGCCGGCAATGACGATCAGCATGGCGTTGCGGAACACATGGCCGTAGAGCACCCGGCGCTCGGTCAGCCCCTTCGCCCTCGCCGTCAATACATATTGCTGGCTTATCTGGTCGAGGAACGAGTTCTTGGTGAGCAGGGTGAGCGTCGCGAAGCCGCCGACGACCATGGCCGTTATCGGCAACGCCAGATGCCAGAAATAGTCGGCGACCTGCGAATACCACGGCCAGCCCTCGGCCCCTTCGGAACTCAGGCCCTTGAGCGGGAACCAGTCGAAATAGCTGCCGCCGGCGAACAGCACGAGCAGCATGACCGCGAAGATGAAGGAGGGAATCGCGTTGCCCACCACCACGAGCGCGCTCGTCCAGATGTCGAAGCGCGAGCCGTCGCGAACCGCCTTGGCGACGCCGAGCGGGATCGAGATGAGATAGACCAGCAATGTCGTCCAGAGGCCGAGCGAGATCGAGACCGGCATCTTTTCCAGCACGAGGTCCACCACGCGCTCATCGCGGAAATAGCTTTCGCCGAAATCGAAGCTCAGATAGTCGCCGACCATCTTGAAAAAACGCTCATGCACCGGCCTGTCGAAGCCGAAGCGCTTCTCCAGCTCCGCGATATAGGCGGGATCGAGGCCCTGAGCGCCCCGGTAGCGGCTGTCGGAGCTCTCCGCGCTGCGCACGATCTCCGCGCCGCCGCGGGTCACACGTTCGATCGCCGCGTCGCCATAGCCCTCCAGCTGCGCGATCGCCTGATCGACCGGTCCGCCGGGGGCGAACTGGATGACGACGAAGTTGATGAGGATGATGCCGAGAAAGGTCGGCGCCATCAGCGCCAGGCGGCGCAGGATATAGGCTGCCATCGGCCGGCTTGTGAGCGCTGCCGGCGGGCTGTCAGCCGCCGCGCGCCGCTTCCAGTGCGGCGGCCTTCGCGGGGTTGAACCACCAGCGGTTCGTGTTGACGCCGTCCATCGGCACGGTTGGCGGACGCCCGAACCTGTCCCAGTAGAGGACGCGGTCGGCAGAGGTGTGCCAGTTCGGGATAATCCAGTAGCCGTGCAGCAGCACCCGGTCCAGCGCTCTCGTGCGGTAGACCAATTCCTGCCGGTCCGGAGCGGCTATCAGGCTCTCCACAAGGGCGTCCACGACGGGGTCGGCGATACCGGCTGGATTGCGGCTGGCGAACTGGTCGGCGGCGGCGGAGCCCCAATAGTCCCGCTGTTCGTTACCCGGCGAATGGCTCTGGCCCCAACCTCCGACGATTATGTCGAAATCGCGCCCCCGCACGCGCTGCGAATATTGCGAGGGGTCCACCAGGCGAATGCGGGCTTCCACGCCCAGCCGCTTCAGGTTGCGCGCAAAGGGCAGGAAGACGCGCTCGAAGGCCGGATTGCGCAGCAGCACCTCGAAGGCCATCGGCTTGCCTGACTCGATATGGACCAGCTTCAGGTCCCGAAGCTCCCAGCCCGCCGCCTTCAACAGGCGCAGCGCGGCGCGGTAATTCTCGCGCGGCCAGCCCTGGCCGTCGGTCTTCGGCAGTTCGAAAGGCTCGGTGAAGACCTCCGGCGGCAGGCGGTCCCGGTAAGGCTCCAGAAGCTCCAGTTCGCGGCCCTCGGGCACGCCGGAAGAGGCAAGCTCCGAGTTGTCGAAATAGCTCTCCGTCCTGTTGTAGATGCCGTAGAAGAGCGTCCGGTTCGACCACTCGAAATCGAAGGCGTAACCGAGCGCGCGGCGCACCCGCCGGTCCTTGAAGATGTCGCGCCGGGTGTTGAAGACAAAGGCCTGCATCCCCGCAACCCGTCCGTGCTCGATGCTCTCCTTTTTCAGCCATCCTTTCTTCACCGCCTCGATGTCGTATTCCGTGGCCCAGGACTTGGAGATGTTCTCTTCCCGGTAATCCAGGTCGCCGGACTTGAGCGCCTCGCGAATAGCCGTCGTGTCGCGGAAATACTCGTAGCGGAGGCGGTCGAAATTACCCGTGCCGCGCCGCACCGGCAGGTCGCGGCCCCAATAGTCCCCGACGCGCTCCAGTTCGAGATAGCGCCCGGTCTCGAAGGACGAGACCCGGTAGGGGCCGCTGCCGAGCGGCGGATCGAGGGTCGTCTCCTGGAAGTCCCGCCCCTCCCAGTAATGTTTCGGCAGGACCGGAATCTGGCCGACGATCAGTGGCAATTCGCGGTTGGAGCCGCTCGAAAACCGGAACCGGATGCTTCGCGGACCGATCTTCTCGCCCTTGTCGACATCTCGGTAATAGTGTCGGAAGAAGGGCTCGCCCTGAGTCTTCAACAACTCCAGCGAGAAGATCACATCCTCGACCGTGATCGGCTTGCCGTCGTGCCAGCGCGCCTCCTCACGCAGATGGAAGACGACCCAGGACCGGTCGTCCGGCCACTCGACGCTTTCCGCGATCAGGCCGTATGCGGTGAACGGCTCGTCATCGCTGCCGGTCAGGAGGGTCTCGACCGGGTTGGCCATCCCGGCGGCATTGCCCTTGCCGTTATAGGGGTTGAAGGTGTCGAAGCTGCCCTGAACGCCGAACCGGATGGCGCCGCCCTTCGGAGCCTCCGGGTTCACATAGTCGAAATGCGGGAATCCGGCCGGATATTTCGGCTCGCCATGCATGGCGATGGCATGGGCGCGATGGATCGTCTCCGCACGGCCGTCCACCGGGACGAGAATCGCGCAGAGCATAAGCAGGAAAAATATACGCATAGCGGCGATTATGCGGCCCGGCCCCGAGGCGGTCCAGTTACAGTTCTGTCAGAGAACCGCCTCGATCAGGTAGGGGCCGCGCTCGGCATTCGCGCGTCCCAGCGCACGTATCAGCCCCTCGCAGTCCTCGGCGCGCTCGCCGTCCACGCCCATGCCGCGGGCCATTTCGACGAAGTTCATGTCGGGCCTGCCGATATCGAGCATGTCCAGCGCCTTGCGGCCCGGATTGCCCGCGCCGACATTGGCAAGTTCGCCCTTGAGGATCTGGTAGGTGCGATTGGCCCAGATCACGACGGTGATATCGAGGCTCTCGCGGGCCATCGTCCAGAGCGCCTGGATCGTGTACATCGCGCTGCCGTCGCCGATCATCGCCAGCACCTTGCGGTCCGGGCAGGCAATGGCCGCGCCCACCGCGCAGGGGCCGCCATAGCCGATGGAGCCGCCCATGTTCTGCAGCCAGTCATGCGGACGCGCGCCCGCCGGGCAGGCGGCGGCGCGCCCGCCGTCAGCGGATAGAAACCGCGCCCGGTGGTCACGGACTCATCGATGCAGATCGCGTTCTCGGGGATCGTGTTGCCGAGAATGGCGGCCAGCTTGTCGAGGTCGAACGCGCCCGTCGGCAGGTCCGGCCTGAAGGGCTTCTGCACCGGCGCATTCTCGATACGCGCGCCAACGCGGTCGGCGAGCCGTTCCAGGGCGTCCAGCTGGTCCTCCTCGATTGCCGCAAGGCAGCGGATCTCGCAACCCTCGGAGGTCACGACGCTCGGACGGTCCGGATAGCCGAAGAACGCCACCGGGGCCTTCGCGCCGACGAGCACGACCGTATGCACATCCTTGAGTTGCTCCACGGCCTGTAGCACCGGGAACGGCACGCGCCCGACCGGCACCCGCCCCGCCCCGCGCTGCAGCACCGCGTTGGAGGTCTGCGCGAGCAGGGCCGAGCCCGTCTTCGCTGCAATCGCCCCGGCGAGCGCGAGGCCCCGCTCCGTCAGCGCGTCGCCGCTGAGCAACAGCATGCAGCCCTCGCCCGCGGCCTCCGCCGCCTCCGCGACGGCCTCTTCATTCACCTTGGCGGGTGGCGCGACATCGGGCACGGAGGCCACACCGTTCGCGGCGTTCCAGGCCGTGTCGCCCGGCAGGATCAGCGTGGCGATGCGCCCCGGCGCCGCTTTCGCTTCCGCGATGGCCCGCGCTCCGTCTTCGGCGACCGTGGTGGAATCGCGCGAAGTGTGGACCCAGTGCGACACGGGCCGGGCGATGCCTTCGATGTCGGCAGTCAGCGGCGCGTCGTGCTCGATGTGGAAGGTGGCGTGCTCGCCGACGATGTTGACGATGCCGGAATGCGCCTTCTTCGCATTGTGCAGGTTGGCAACCGCATTGCCGAGGCCCGGCCCCAGATGCAGCAGGGTCGCCGACGGCCGCCGGGCCATGCGCCAGTAGCCGTCGGCCGCGCCCGACACCACGCCTTCGAACAGGCAGAGCACGGAGCGCATCCCGTCCACGCGGTCGAGCGCCGCCACGAAATGCATCTCCGACGTGCCGGGATTGGTGAAGCAGACATCGACCCCGCCGCCCACAAGCGTCGTGACAAGGCTTTCCGCGCCGTTCATGGCTATGCAGTCTCCAACATGGTATCGGCGATCTCGTCCGAGGTCGCATTCCAGAGGCCGTCCAGTTCGAGCAGCCGGCCGAGCGCCGCGTCGAGATGGCGGCTGCGGTGCGGCTGGCCGAAGATCCAGCTGTGGATGCCGAGCGTCATCATGCGCCCGCCCTCGCCGTGCAGGCATTCGGCGGCATCCGCGATGAGTTCCGGATAGCGCCAGGCATCGACCTTGCGCACGGCGAACAGCTCGGCATCGTCCCATTCCGTGTGGGCCGGGATCGAGAGCATTGTCGGCACCGTCAGCATGGGTACCGGACATTCGTCGTTCGGCCAGTCGATGACATGGTCGAAGCCGGCCTCCGCCAGCAGGCCCGGCGTGCGCGAGCTTTCGCCATGGTCTTGCCCGACCCAGCCGCGCGGCCGGTAGCCCAGGCAGGCTTCGAGCCGCGCAGCCGACTCGGCGATGAAGGCGCGCTCCTCCGCCTCGCTCATGCGCTCGGAAATCATCCGGTTGGCGACCGTGCCATGCGCGGCAATGCCGTGGCCGTCCTTGAGCGCGCGCTCAACGATCTGCGGGCACTCTTCGGCGGCGGCGGCGCCGAGCGCGACAGTCGCCCGAAGCCCGTGCGCCTTCAATATGTCGAAGATGCGCCATACGCCGACGCGCAGGCCGTAAAGGCGGCGGGTGAAATTGTTGTAGTCCGGGCGGTAGCTGCCGAGCGCGCCGGCGAAACGCGGGTCGGCAAACGCATCCGGGTCGGGGTCCAGCTCGAAATGCTCGACATGGATGAGCGGCATCACCGCAAGCCGGGCACCGCCGGGCCAGGCGGGCGGGGCCTCCGGCGGCGGCCAGTCGAACCAGGGATGGTCGTAGCCGGGGCCGTCGCGGAAGCGGCGCGTCTGCTCGCTCACGGCCCGTCTCCCGGCATGGCCCAGGAGGGCAGCCATTCCCGCATCGCCCAGTCGGTAATCTCGGAGCCGGTCGCCTGCCACACGCCCTCGTGGCTCATCACATAGGCCAGCGCCTCGTCGAGATATTTGAGCCGGTGCGGCTGGCCGTAGAGGAAGGGGTGCAGGCAGATCGCCAGCACCCGCCCGGTCTCCGCACTTTCCTCGTAAAGGGTGTCGAAGGCGTCGCGGATCATGCGCGCGAACTCCACGCCCTCGCTTTGCCAGCGATAGACCTGCGCGTCGTTGATATCCATCGAATAGGGCACGCAGGGCAGCGGCCCGTGTTTCGTGCGCACCAGGGTCGGCTGGTCGTCATGGTAGTAGTCGGCCGTATATCGGATGCCGAGCTCCTTCACGATGTCGGCCGTGTTGAAGGTGCCGGAGACCGCGGGGCCGAACCAGCCCGGCAGCATCTCGCCGCCGGTGGCACGCGCGTAGGTCTCGACGCAGTCGCGGATGACCGCGCGCTCCTCTTCTTCCGGGAGCCCCCAGAGATATCTCGTGTTGTAGAAGCCGTGGCAGAGGATGTCGTCGCCGCGCTCGCGCAAGGCCTGCCAGACCTCCGGATAGTGCTCGATTACGCCGAAATTCAGCGAGACCGTGGCCTTGATGCCGTGCCGCGCGAACACATCGAGCATCCGCCACACGCCCACCCGGTTGCCGTAATCGCGCACCCCGTAGCCGACCACATCCGGGGCCGGCATACGCGGCCAGGCATTGCGCTGGTTCACGAATTCCGGGCGGTATTCGTAGTGCTCGATATTGGGCAGCACCCAGACAGCGAGCCGCTTGCCGTCGGGCCAGACGAGTTTCGGGCGCTCCGGCAGCGGAACATAGGGGAATCGGTCCATCATGATGCCGGCAGGCTGCCCCGGCGGCGCCCGATTGTCCAACGGTCTCATGGACGCATCCGCCGGGCGGGAGTCCGGTTCAGGGGCGTCCGCCGCCGATGCGGAGGTTGGCTCCCGCAACATAGGAGGCCTTGTCGGACAGCAGCCAGACCACGCCCTCGGCGATCTCGTCGGGATGGGCGACGCGGCCGATCGGGATGGTGGGCCCGATGGCGGCAAGCTTTTCTTCTCCCGGCATGTCGGTGGCGGTCAGGCCGGGGCTGACCGTGTTGACGCGCACGCCCTCGCCGGCGAGCTCCTGCGAGAGGCCGATAGTGAGTGAGTTCACCGCGCCCTTCGACACGCTGTAGAGGACGGACTCGCCCGGACCGCCGGATACGGCATTGCCAGAGGAAATATTGACGATGGACCCGCCGCGCCCTCCGTGGCGGGTAGAGAGGCGCGGGATCGCGGCCAGGGCGCACAGCATGCAGCCCAGCACATTGACGGCGAGCACCTCCTCCATCACCGGCCCGTCAAGCGCCTCGAACCGGCCCCGCCGCCCGATCACGCCCGCATTGTTCACCAGCGCGTCGAGCCCTCCGAATGCCTCGTCGCCCGCCGCGAACAGCCGGTCCACGTCGGCCTTCAGCGCCACATCCGCCTGCACCGCCAGCGCCCGCCCGCCGGCCGCCTCCACCTCGCGCACAACCGCCTCCGCGGCGTCCGCCCGCCCGGCGTAGTTCACGACCACATTCCAGCCGTCCGCCCCCAGCAGCCGGCAGATCGAAGCCCCGATCCCCCGGCTCCCGCCCGTTACAATTGCCGCCTTCGCCATGTCCGTGTTTTCCTTCGCTCAGGGCCCGAGCACAACGAGGCTTGAGGGCGCGGTGGCGCAGCGGGCGGCGATGTCCGTGACATCGGCTGCACCCACCGCCTCGACGCGCTCGGTCAGCTCTTCCGGCGGGATCGGGCGGTTGTGGACCAGGAGTTGCTGGGCAAGCTGCTCGCAGCGCGAGGAGGTGCTTTCGCGCGCCATCAGCAGGCTGGCGCGAAGCTGGGCGCGGGCGCAGGCAAGCTCGTCCTCGTCCGGCCCGCCGCCCGCCAGGTCCTCCAGTTCGCCGCGCACGATGGCGAGCACTTCGTCCACGCTCTCGCTCGCCGTGCCGGCATAGACGCCGACGATCCCGGTGTCGGCGGCCGAAGAGGCGAATGAGTAGATCGAATAGACCAGCCCGCGCTTCTCCCGCACCTCCTGGAAGAGCCGCGAGGACATGCCGCCTCCGTAGAGCGTGGAGAAGACCTGCGCGGGGTAGAACCCGGCCTCGCGGAAACTCGGCCCCTCGAACCCCAGCACCAGGTGGCTCTGCTCGATGTCGCGTCGCTCGCGCACGTCTCCGCCCGCATAGTGCGCAGCCTCCGGTACGGGCGCCGGCGCCGTCGGCAGGTCCGCGAAATAGCGCTCCGCCAGGCCGAGCAGCTCCTCGTGCTCGATATGCCCCGCCGCCGCCAGCACCATGGCCGGCGCCCGGTAGCGCTCCCCCATCCAGCCCGCCACGGCCTCCCGCGGCAGCGAGCGCACCACCTCCGGGCGGCCGAGAATGCTGCGCCCCATGGCCTGCGCGGGATAGGCGGTCTCCTGGAACAGGTCGAAGGCGACATCTTCCGGAAAGTCCTGCGCCTGCCCGATCTCCTGCAGGATGACGGTGCGCTCGCGCTCCAGTTCCGCCGCATCGAAGACAGAGCCGGTCAGGATGTCGGCCAGGATATCGACCGCCAGCGCCGCATCCTCCTTCAGCACCTTGGCGTAATAGGCCGTGACCTCCCGCGCCGTATAGGCGTTCAGGAACCCGCCCACCGCCTCGATCTCGCGGGCGATGTCGCCGGCCGTGCGCCGTTCCGTGCCCTTGAAGGCCATGTGCTCCAGCAGGTGCGAGACGCCGTTCTCGGCCTCGCGCTCATGGCGCGTGCCGACGCCGACCCACATGCCGAGCGAGACGGTCTCGACGGTGGTCATGGTGTCGGTGGCGACCCTGAGGCCGTTCGGCAAGGTGGAGACGGTGACGCTCATGGCCGGCGCACCCTTTCGCGAATGAAGGTCTTGAGAAGGCCGAGGTCGTTTGCCATCCGCTCCGCCCGCTCGGGGCGCCCGGCCGGTTCGGCGAGCGCATCGGGCAGCGGCGGGCGGCGTCCGATGGCGCGCTCCACCGCTTCGGGGAACTTGGCAGGGTGCGCGGTGGCGAGCGCGACGGTGGGTATATCGGGATCGCGCAGCGCCTCGGCCGC
>MPNF01000077.1 GCA_002238885.1 Alphaproteobacteria bacterium bin95
GACACCATCAGCCCGGTGTTCTCGACGATGGAGGGCCAGTCCGTGACGGGGCCCGCCGCCGCCTCCACGCCGCCCAGTATGTGCGGCAGCACGGCGAGGCCCGCCGCATAGCTGTAATTGTGCAGCTGGCTGGTGAAGCCGCCCGCCATGTTCAGGAAGCGCTGCAGCTGGCTCTTCGCATGGTGAAAGCGCCCGGCGCTCGCCCAGCCGTAGGAGCCGGCGAAGATCGAGGCGTTGCCGAAATCGCGGCCGACGCGCGCGACCTCCCCCGCGATGAGATCGACCGCCCGGTCCCAGTCGAGCGGCACATAGGAATCGCGACCGCGCCCCTCTCCGCCGTCGCCGTCCAGCCAGCCGCGCCGCGCCATCGGTCCCTCTATGCGCGAGCGGTGATGCACTGCGTCCGGTATCGAGGTCACGATGGGGGAAGGTTCGGGGTCCTTGGCGAAGGGCAGCGCGCCGGTGACGCGCCCCTCCGACGTCTCGGCCCGGAAGGCGCCCCAGTGGGAGCCGTGGTGGACGATGGCCATCGCGCTCAAAGCCCCAGCACGTGCTTGGCGACGATGTTGCGCTGGATCTCGTTCGATCCGCCGTAGATCGTGGCCGCGCGCTTCAGCAGATGCTCGCTCATCAGGCCGATGGCCCGGTCGGCGATGGGCGGCTCCTCATTGGTGTCGAGGCGGGTCCATTCCAGCGAATAGGGGACGGCATCGACGCCGACCGCCTCGATCAGCATTTCGTTGAGCGCCTGCTCGATCTCGGTGCCGCAGATCTTGAGGATCGAGGCTTCCGGCCCGACGCCGCCGCCCTTCTCCTCCGCCGCCAGCGTGCGCAGATTGACGATCTCCAGCGCGCCGAGCCTGGCCTCGATCTCGCCGAGGCGGGCGCGGAAGGCCGTGTCCTCGCCGAGCTTGCCCCCGTCCGTGCCGGTCTCCGTCTGCGCGATCTCCTTCAGCCGGTCCACCTTCATGCGCGACTTGGAGACGCCGGCAACGCCCGCGCGCTCGTTGCCGAGCAGGAACTTGGCGTAGGTCCAGCCCTTGTTCTCCTCGCCGATGCGGTTCGAAACCGGCACGCGCACATCGGTGAAGAACACCTGGTTCAGATAATGCCCGCCGTCCATGGAGATAATCGGGCTCACCTCGATGCCGGGCGTCTTCATGTCGATCAGCAGGAAGGAGATGCCCTGCTGCTGCTTCGCGGCTTCCGTGTCGGTGCGCACCAGCGCGAAGATCCAGTCGGCATTGTGCGCGCTGCTGGTCCAGATCTTCGAGCCGTTGACGACATACTCGTCGCCGTCGCGCACGGCGCGCGTCTTCAGCGAGGCGAGGTCGGAGCCGGAGCCGGGCTCGGAGTAGCCCTGGCACCAGAAGCGGTCGCTCTTCAGGATCGCCGGCAGATGCTCGGCCTTCTGCTCCTCGCTGCCGAAGGTGTAGATCACCGGCCCCACCATCATCAGCCCGAAGGGCGAGAGCCGGGGCGCGTAGTAGCGCTGATAGGCTTCCTCGAAGATGAACTTCTGCGTCGGCGTCCAGCCGGTGCCGCCATGCTCCTCGGGCCAGTTGGGCGCGATCCAGCCCTGCTCGTAGAGCGCCTTCTGCCAGCGCCGCATGTCCTCCTTGGAGACATAGGAGGGGTTGCGCTTGACCTGTTCGGAGAGCCGGGGGTCCAGGTTGGCCCGGAAGAAGGCATCGACCTCGTCAGCGAAGGCGCGTTCCTCGGCGGTGAATTCGAGCTGCATGAAACGGAGGCTCCTGCTTACGGGAAGACCGGCTCGCGCCGCGACTGGAAGGCGTCGAGGCCCTCGGCCACGTCGCTGTGCTGAAGGGCGGCCACGACCGCGCCGCGCTCCAGCGCGAGGCCGACTTCGAGCGGCCCTTCGAGGCCGCGCCGCGCCATGCCCTTCATGAAGGCGAGGCCGTGGCGGCTCTTGGCGGCGAGGTCGGCTCAATAGGCGCGCGCGCGGGCGTCGAGCTCCTCGTCCGGCACGACATGGTTGAAGAGGCCCCAGCGCTCCGCCTCGGCGGAGTCGAGCCAGCGGGCGGTGAACATGAGGTCGAGCGCCCGGCGCAGGCCGACCAGGCGGGCCAGGCGCTGCGTGCCGCCGCCGCCCGGCGGCAGGCCGTAGCGGGCGTGCTGGCAGCCGATGCGCGCGCTCTCGGCGGCGAACACCGTGTCGCAGGCGACGACGATTTCCATGCCGCCGGCGAGCGCGAGGCCCTGCACCGCCGCCACCACGGGCAGCGGAGAGTCTTCGAAGCGGCGCGTCACCTCGTGGATGGCGCCGATGAAGGGCGTAAGCGTTTCGGCGGATTTGCGCCGGTCCAGCACCTCGTCGAGGTCGGCGCCGGTGCAGAACTGCTTGCCGCTGGCGTTCAGCAGCACGGCGCGCACCGCCGGGTCGGCCTCGAACCGGTCCATGCCGTCCCTGAGCCCATCCAGAAGCCCGGTCGAGATGCAGTTGAACTTGTCAGGCCGGTTGAGCGTCAGCACCCCCACCCCGCCGTCCACCGAAACCAGCACAGCGTCCGTCATCGCCCTCTCCCCGTTACAACGCTCCCATGCAACATAGCGTACCGGAGCCGGGCACATCATCTGCCAACGACACCGGGGGCAATCCGGTTGCCGAGCGGCATACCGACAGGTATCATGCGCATGCAGTCCGCGTTCGGTATTCACGAGTGGCCTTGAGGAGGGGGGACACGCTGGAATTCCGCGCGGTAGAGCACCGAACTCGAACGGGAGAACAAGACCCCATGAAATTAACAACGACATTGGTTGCCGCTGCTGCGGCCGCGGCGTTCTCCGTCGGGGCCCACGGAGCGACGCTGGACGACGTGAAGGCCAAGGGCTTCATCCAGTGCGGCGTTTCCACCGGCCTCGCCGGCTTCGCGTTCACGGACTCCGACGGCAACTGGGACGGCTTCGACGTCACCTTCTGCCGCGCGACGGCCGCGGCCGTGTTCGGCGACCCGAATGCAATCAAGTTCACGCCGACGACCGGCAAGACGCGCTTCACGGCGCTCGCCTCGGGCGAAGTCGACGTGCTGTACCGGAACACGACCTGGACGCTGAGCCGGGACGTCGATCTGAAATTCTCGTTCCTGGGCGTCAACTATTATGACGGCCAGGGCTTCATGATCCGCAAGGACATGGGTGTTACGTCCGCCACCGAACTCGACGGCGCGACGGTCTGCATCCAGACCGGCACCACGACCGAGCTCAACCTGGCCGACTATTTCCGCGCCAACAACATGAACTACGAGCCGGTGCCGATCGAGACCAACGCCGAGGCGCAGCAGAAATATCTGTCGAATGCCTGCGACGTGTACACCACGGACGCTTCCGGCCTGGCCGCGACCCGCGCCACCTTCGAGAACCCGGGTGACCATGTGATCCTGCCGGAAATCATCTCCAAGGAGCCGCTCGGCCCGCTGGTCCGCCACGGAGACAACGCCTGGGGCGACATCGTGCGCTGGGTGCTGAACGGTCTCATCATCGCCGAGGAGAAAGGCATCACGGCGGCGAACGTGGACAGCATGGCCTCTGCCGACACCAAGGACCCCGAGGTCAAGCGCCTGCTGGGCGTCGAGGGCAACTACGGCGAGATGCTCGGCCTCTCCGCCGACTGGGCCGTCCACGCGATCAAGGCCGGCGGCAACTACGGTGAGATCTTCGAGAAGCATATCGGCGAGAACACCGCTATCGGCCTGGCCCGCGGGCTGAACCAGCTCTGGACCAAGGGCGGCATTCTCTACGCCCCGCCGTTCCGGTAAGCACTACATTGCGAAGGGCGCTTCCATGAGGAAGCGCCCTTTCTTTGTCCGGGCCGGGGGCCTTCGAACGGCGAGGCCGTCGGCCGCGTTTAGCGGGGAACTGTGACGCATGTCCAGTACAGGGCAGCCGCCTCCGGAACCGTTTCGCGTCAGGCAGCTCCTCTACGACACCAGATATCGTTCCTACACGATTCAGATCTTTGCGCTGGTCGTCATCATGCTGGCCTTCGCATGGGCGATAGACAACGCAGTCCGGAACCTGGCGGCGCTGGGTAAGGACATCGATTTCGGTTTCATCTTCGAAACCTCCGCCTACGACATCAACCAGCATCTGCTCGACTACGATTCGACGTCCACGCACGGGCGCGCCGCCCTTGTCGGCATTATCAACACGATCCTCGTCGCGATCATGGGCTGCATTACCGCGACGGTCATCGGCATTTTCGCGGGTGTGCTCCGGCTGTCCCGGAACTGGGTCGTCGCGCGGCTGATGACGGTCTATATCGAGACGGTCCGCAACATTCCGGTCCTTATCTGGATCCTGTTCACGGTCGCCATCGTCAACGAAGCCCTTCCGGGCATCAGGTCGTTCCGGGGCGAGGATGCGATGAGCGGCCTCCTGTTCGACAGCGTCTTCATCACCAACAGGGGCTTCTACATCCCGGCCCCGGTCTTCG
This sequence comes from Alphaproteobacteria bacterium bin95, assembly GCA_002238885.1. GTDB lineage: Bacteria > Pseudomonadota > Alphaproteobacteria > Bin95 > Bin95 > Bin95. The sequence goes on from MPNF01000077.1 coordinate 4,454, forward strand.
AAGCGGGTTCGGCAGTAGTTGGCGCGGTGCTGCTGCTGTCGTTAGCCGCAGCCTGGTATTTCGGCCGCTGGGCCAGGGTCCGGCAGGCGGCGACCGGCCAGATACTACCGGTGTTCCGGGTCCGGCTCGCAATTCTCACCGTCCCGGTCCTGCTCGCGTTCTTCGCCATGGGCTCGCCGATCTCGCTGGAACTTCCCGCCCTCAAGGGCTTCAATTTCAAGGGCGGCATCTATATGCGCGACAGCCTGATCGGCTTGTGGCTCGCGCTCTCGGTCTATACCGGCGCCTTCATCGCCGAGATCGTGCGCGCCGGCATCCTCGCGATCAGCAAGGGCCAGACGGAAGCGGCCCATGCGCTCGGCCTCAGGCCCGGGCGGACCATGAGCCTCGTCGTGCTGCCTCAGGCGCTTCGCGTCATCGTGCCGCCGCTCATCAGCCAGTTCCTCAATCTGACCAAGAACTCATCGCTCGCCATCGCTGTCGGATACATGGACGCCACCGGGACGCTCGGCGGCATCACGTTGAATCAGACGGGCCGCGAGATGGAGTGCATCCTGCTCCTGATGGCGTTCTACCTGGCGGCCTCGCTGACGATTTCCGGGGCCATGAACGCCTACAACCGACGCGCCAGCCTGAAGGAGCGCTGAGATGGCCGGCGAAAGGCCCGTCGCATTCGTTGCCGAGCGGCAAATCCCGCCGTCGCCGCCGCCCGTAAGGACGGGCGGCGCACTCGGATGGGCGCGGGACAACCTGTTCTCGGGCATCTTCAATTCGGTCGCGACCCTGCTGTCGCTCGCCTTCGTCGCCTATATCCTCGCCATGGTCGTGCCCTGGCTGTTCCTGGACTCGGTCTGGAACGCGTCCTCGCTGCAGGGGTGCCGGGAAGTGGACGACGGCGCGTGTCTCGCCGTCATCAACGAACGCTTCATGCAGTTCGTGTTCGGGTTCTATCCGGACGATCTGCGCTGGCGGCCGGTCGTGGCCTTCGTGCTGCTGTTCGTTGCGATCTGGCCTGCGCTGTTCAGTTCCGCACCGCGCAAGCTGCTCATCTTCAGCGCGCTTTACCCGCTTCTCGCTTACTGGCTGATCTGGGGCGGCTCCCTCTGGGGACCTGTCGGCGTCGTCGTCGGTCCCGCCATCGGCTGGGCCTGTGTCCGCTTCCTGCCGTCGCTTGCGGGCGGAAGACTGGACGAAGGGATCGCTTCCCTGGCGGCTGTCGGCACGGGAATCCTCGCCACGGCGCTCTGGTGGCTGTTCGGCGTAACCGCCTTCGAGGATGCGCTGAGCGCCGTGCTGGTCATCGGCCTCGAGCCGGTGGAGTCCGCCAGGCTCGGCGGTTTCCTGCTGTCCAGCATCATCGGTGTTTCCGGTATTGCAGGCTCGCTGCCCATCGGGATCGTGCTCGCGCTCGGGCGGCAGTCCAACCTGATCCTCATCAAGGCGGTCTGCGTCGGGTTCATCGAGTTCATTCGCGGCGTACCGCTGATCACGCTGCTGTTCGTCGCCTGGCTGCTGCTCTCCTACTTCCTGCCGCCCGGCACGGAATTCGACCTGATCCTGCGCGTGGTCATCATGGTGACCGCCTTCGCCTCAGCATACATGGCGGAGGTCATCCGCGGTGGGCTCGCGGGGCTGCCCAGAGGGCAGTACGAGGCCGCCGATTCCCTCGGGCTGGACTACTGGAAGTCGATGCGCCTCATCATCCTGCCGCAGGCGCTCAAGATTTCCATCCCGGGGATCGTCAACACCTTCATCGGCCTGTTCAAGGACACGACCCTCGTCATCATCATCGGGCTGCTGGACCCGGTGGGCCTGCTGCAGCCGATCCGCGCCGACCAGAACTGGAACGGCATCGTGTGGGAGCTTTACGGCTTCATCGCGCTGTTCTTCTTCATCTTCTGTTTCGCCATGTCGCGCTATTCGATGTATCTGGAGCGTAACCTCGATGTCGGACACCGATAGGGAAGGGCCGGGCCCATGACCGATGCCGCAACCGAACGGGACGAAGCACGCCGCGCCACGACGGCATCGGGGACGGCATCGGGAGAGAGCGCCATCGAGATCGCCGGTATGAACAAGTGGTTCGGCGACTTCCATGTCCTTCGCGACATCAATCTTTCCGTCTTTCGCGGCGAGCGCATCGTCGTTTGCGGGCCGTCCGGGTCCGGCAAGTCCACGCTCATCCGCTGCATCAACGCGCTGGAGAACCACCAGACGGGCACGATTTTCGTAGAGGGCACGGAGCTGTCTTCCGACCTCAAGAACATCGACCGGATCCGCTCCGAAGTCGGCATGTGCTTCCAGCAATTCAACCTCTTTCCCCACCTCTCGGTGATCGAGAACTGCACGCTCGCGCCGATCTGGGTCCGGCGCGAGCCGAAGAAGGAAGCCGAGGAACGGGCGCGCTACTACCTGGAACGGGTGAAGATCGGCGACCAGGCGCTGAAATATCCGGGGCAGCTCTCCGGCGGCCAGCAGCAGAGGGTAGCGATCGCGCGCTCGCTGTGCATGCAGCCGCGCATCATGCTGTTCGACGAGCCGACATCCGCCCTCGACCCGGAAATGATCAAGGAAGTGCTCGACGTCATGGTCGATCTGGCCGAAAGCGGCATGACCATGCTCGTCGTCTCGCACGAGATGGGCTTCGCCCGCCAGGTCGCGCACCGCATCATATTCATGGACGAAGGCCAGATCGTGGAGCAGAACGAGCCGGAAGCCTTCTTCAACAATCCGCAATCTGAGCGGACCAGGCTGTTCCTCAGCCAGATTCTGTCCCATTGACCGGAACGGACGGCGAGCCGGGCGGGCGTCCCTATATCCTCTACGGCGTGGAGGCGTCGCCTTACACCGTCAAGCTCCGGGCGGCGCTGCGCTACCGCCGGCTGCCCTGCCGCTGGGTCTGCCGCTTCGTGCAGATGTACGAGCCGCTCGCCCATGTCCGCCCGCAATTGACGCCGGTGCTCAAATTCCCGAACGGCGAGCTCAGGACCGACAGCACACCCATACTGGAAGAGCTGGAAGGCCGGCATGAGGACGGGCGCTCGCTGCTGCCCGAGCGCTCGCGCGACCGCTTCCTCGCCTGGCTGATCGAGGACATGGCCGACGAATGGCTGTCCAAATGCCTCTTCCACTACCGCTTCGGAGCCTCGGAGGATGCGGACTTTGCCGCGCTCTGGGTGATGGACGACGCCCGCAGCGACCTCGACGCCGGCGAACTCGCCGCGGCCGCCCGGCCTTTCCGGGAGCGGCAGGTCGAGCGCATGGGGTTTCTCGGCTGCACGCCGGAAGCGGCGCCGCTCTTCGAGGCGAGTTACCTGCGCATCCTCGACGCGCTGGAGACGACGGTCGCCAACGGGCGGTTCCTGTTCGGCACACGCCCCTCGGTCGCCGATCTCGCGCTGTTCGGCCAGTTGAAGACGCTCGGCATCGATCCGACGCCGATGGCCGTCATGCGCGCCCGCGCGCCGCGCACCGACGCCTGGGTGCGCCGCGCGGACGACCTGTCCGGCGTGGACGGCGAATGGGAGGAGCCGGGTCCCGCCGTCGCCGCGCTGCTGGAGATGGCGCGCGAGGTTTACTGGCCGTTCCTGAAGGCCAATGCGGCCGGCGATGTCGATGTCATGCTGACGGGATGCCGCTTCCGTCAGCCGCATTTCCGTTACCAGGCCAAGTGCTACGATCGGCTGGTCAAGCTCCATGCGGCGCTGGAGCCGGGGGTGAGAGAGGAGATCGGACTGGAATGACTGCAAACTCCGTCGAGTCGCGGATGACCGCCATTGACGACGCCTGGCTCGCCACGACAGAGGAAGAGATTCTGGAGCCGGATTTGCCGATCGTCGATCCGCACCATCATCTGTGGGATTTCCCCTTCCATCGCTACCTGCTGCACGAGCTGCTGGAAGACACCGGCAGCGGCCACAATGTCCGCGCGACGGTGTTTATCGAATGCGGAGCGATGTACCGGGGCGGAGGCCCCAAGGCCGAAGCGCCGGTAGGAGAGGTCGAGTTCGTCAACGGTACGGCCGCGATGAGCGCGTCCGGACGCTATGGAGAAACGGCGGCCTGCGCCGGCATCGTCGGCTTCGCCGACCTCGCCCTGGGCGCCGCGGCCGAAGACGTGCTGCAGGCCGAGATCGCCGCCGGCAACGGGCGCTTCCGCGGCATCCGCCACGCCGCCGGATACGACCCGAGCCCGGATGTGCGCAACAGCCACACCAACCCGCCGCCGGGGCTCTTCCGCGATGCAGCCTTCCGCGAGGGCTTCGCCAGGCTCGCTGCGCTGGACCTCACCTTCGAGGCGTGGCTCTACCACACGCAGCTTGAGGATGTCGTCGGTCTGGCGAGCGCCTTCCCGAACGCCCGGATTGTGCTGAACCATGTCGGCGGACCGCTCGGCATCGGCCCCTATGCCGGGCGGCACGACGAGATTTTCCCCGGCTGGCAGGCTGGCATCCGGGCCATCGCGGCGTGCGAAAACGTCCATGTCAAGCTCGGCGGCCTCGGCATGAAAGTCTACGGGTTCGACTTCCACAAGCAGGACCGGGCGCCCGACTCCGACACGCTCGCCTCCGTGTGGAAGCCCTATATCGACACCTGCATCGAGGCGTTCGGCCCCTCGCGCTGCATGTTCGAAAGCAATTTCCCCGTGGACAAGGCGTCCTGCAGCTATGCTGTAATGTGGAACGCCTTCAAGAAACTTGCCGCCGGCGCGTCCGACGGCGAAAAGGCCGACCTGTTCGCCGGCACTGCGCGGCGCTTCTACAAACTCGACGGAGTGTGACTGCCATGCCCGACGCCCCGCTCAGCAATTCCGGCATCCTGGCCGCCTACAGGCAAAAGACGCCGACCAGCGCGAAGCTGTTCGACGAGGCCTGCCGCACATTTCCCTCCGGCATCACCCATGACAGCCGCCGGCTGGAGCCCTACGGCATCTATGTCGAGCGCGCCCAGGGCCCGCGCAAATGGGATGTCGATGGCAATGAATATATCGACTATTTCGGCGGCCACGGCGCGCTGCTGCTCGGCCACAACGACCCGGATGTGGTGGCGGCGGTCGCCGACGCGCTCGCCTGCGGCACGCATTTCGGCGCGAGCCATACAGGCGAGTTGCGCTGGGCGCAGAAGATCCAGTCGTTGGTTCCCTCGGCGGAGAAAGTGCGCTTCACCTCCTCCGGCACGGAAGCGACGCTGCTCGCGCTTCGCCTTGCGCGGACCTTGTCGGGGCGCACGAAGATCCTGCGGGTGCGCACCCACTTTCACGGCTGGCACGACCATATGGCGTCCGGCCAGAACTCGCATTTCGACGGCTCCTCGGCCGTCGGGCTCGTGCCCGGCATTGCCGAGAGCACGGTGCTGGTCGATCCGGAGGATCTGGACGGCGCGCGGGCGGCGCTGGCCGCCGGAGATATTGCCGCCGCCATCCTGGAGCCGACCGGTTCCTCTACCGGCATGGTGCCGACCTCTCCGGCCTTCCTCGAAGGACTGCGCGAGGCGACCGCCGCGAACGGCACGGCGCTCATCTTCGACGAGGTGGTGACGGGCTTCCGCGTGTCCCCCGGCGGCGCGCAGGGCCATTACGGCATCCGCCCGGACCTCACCGCCTTTGCCAAGATCGTCTCGGGCGGCCTGCCGGGCGGGGCGGTCGTCGGGCGGGCCGACTTCTTCGAGCGGCTCGATTTCGA
>MPNF01000078.1 GCA_002238885.1 Alphaproteobacteria bacterium bin95
CTGGGACCGCATCCTTGAGCACGCCATCGCCTCTCACGAAGAAATGCCACCGCTCCGGACCGGAAAGCGCGGACGACAAAAGCGCCGCATCGGTCACAACCTCGCCCTCCGGCTCCAGAAGTACAAGGAGGGGTGCCTGCGCTTCCTCACCGATCCGCGAACCCCGTTCTCGAATAACGAGGCCGAGCGCGACCTCCGAATGGGCAAGCTGCGCCAGAAAATCTCAGGCGGCTTCCGCTCGATGCAAGGCGCCCGCGACTTCGCAAACCTGCGGTCCGTCATCGCAACCGCTCGAAAACAGCGCTGGAATGTCCTCGAAACCCTGGCGCACCCCGATCCAATCAAGCTGATCCCCGTACTGCGCCTCTGAAATCCTGCGCTGCTCCGGGAAAGCGCCGCCTGACCACTGGCTCGTCAGAACCATCAATCCATCACGTCCGAGTGCTCGGCAGAATCAGACCTGGGCAGTTACAGGTAATCAAGATCCTCCGCAAGGAGTTGGATGTCAAAATCAAGGCAACTAATTTCCCGAGCGCGGACTTTGAACGGGCCGTTCGCAAACTCAAGAAAAAGCGGTCTCGCCGCTGAAAGCCTGTTCCCGGAACGGTCTTGCCCGGCTCGAGCGCAAACCCTGCCGGGCGGGGGCCGGCCCGCATGGATTACCTCTGTTCTCCCTGCGGGCCGGCGTTCAAGCGCCAAACGAAGGAGGCGACACATGGACCCGTGGATATGGGTTGCAATCGGCGTCGGTGTCATCCTGATTGCGATTGTCGGGCGGAAGAAGGAACCGCCCGAGCGCAAAACACTCCCGCCGACAGAGCGCCAAATGGCCTATATCGAAATGCTCATGAGCGAACGGGACGTGCCGGCAGACCTACTCGAAAGCGACCCCGAAACCATCTCCGAAGCGAGTGCGCTGATTGACGCGCTCAAGGAATGTCCGCGCTACTAAGTAACCTGCGGGCCGGCACACCTTTAATGGAAAGGAGAAATCAAAATGAGTTTCCTTGATCCCTATCGTGAGGATGATCTTGTGCGCGCCGTTTGGAACAAGGGCGAGATTGCCTTGCTCTACGATGCCAACGAGTGGCGGAAAGATGCCTTCGGGTATTGGATTCAATTCTCCCAATATGGAAACCGCCACTCCGAATACGGATGGGAGATAGACCACATTATCCCGCAGTCCCAGGGCGGGTCGGACGATTTATCCAATCTTCGCCCGCTCTATTGGCGAGCGAATGTTACTCGGGGCGATTTGTCGTTTTTCTAGAAAGGAGCCGCTATGGCGAAGGTTCCCATTCCCTCTCGCGAATCAGTATCTCTGCTAGCGCGAGATCTAGAAGGCGCTTGGTCTCCGGTGAAATCCGTGGCTGTGGCACTGGTGTCAAACGAATTTGGCGAGGTCGCGATGGGGATGACTCTTCACACGGTCGAAGGTGGAGCACTGGGGAATGGCTACCGCGCGACCTTTTCTTTGTCGCCTCCGGCTGCGATGAAGCTTTCGCGAGACTTGCGGAAAGCCGTGCGGCAATACCTGGACAGCGGCGAAGAAACCAAACCACCGGGCTAGACATGGGGAAACCCTCTCGGCTATGTCACGCGCCGTGAGGGTTGCTTTCCCTGCCTTTTCCGCGCCTCGCCGGTTGCCGCCAGCGGGGCGCAGCCTTTTCTACCAGCCGAGGCGCTCCAGCCATAGAAGGATCGGCCGCTGCACCGCGAGGGGCAAGCGCCGCAGCAGTCGGTAGTGCCATGCGGTCTGCATGGTCCGGTAGGTGATGCTCGCTTCGCCGTCACGGTAGGTCCGCTTCATGACCGCGCCCCGCTGGGCAGGCCGTCGGCGATGAGGTCTCGGTAGCGCAGGCGCTTCCCGACCAAGCCGCCCGCCATGCGCTCCATCATGGTGATCGTGTCGAGCGGGCGGATATTGTGGCGGCCGGCAAATTCCCCGACATAGCGGTCAAGGTGCTTCTCGCTGAACTTGTGGAAGGTCCCCTGATAGCCGCGTTTCAGGCAGGCCCAGAAGCTCTCCATGCCGTTCGTATGCGCCATGTCGCGGACATATTCGCCGACCGAGTGATTGACGGCCTCATGCTCGAACTCGGGCATCCCGCGATAGGCGGCCGCCTCATCGGTGTAGAGGGTCGCGCCCCGCGCCACATTCTCCCGGACGAAGCCCTGTAGCGCGGTGGCGGTCGTCTGCGAAACACGCTGCGCGGTGACATGGTTCGTCGCCCGATCCCGGACGCCCGCGACCGCCGTCTTGCCCACGGTGCCCCGGCCGGTCAGCTCTTTTCGCTTCCGGTTGGACATGTTCTTGCGCTTGCCGCCGATATAGGTCTCGTCGGCCTCGACCGGGCCGGCGAACGGGTCCTCGCTGTTCATGAAGCCGGTGCGGATACGGTGGGCAAGGTGCCAGGCGCTCTTCTGCGTGATCTCAAGGTCCCGGTGAAGCTTCATGCTCGACACGCTCTTGAGGTTCGTCGCGACCAGATAGAGCGCGATCGCCCATGTCTGGTAGCCGAGGTTCGACGCCTGCATGACGGTCCCGGTGCGAACGCTGAACCGCTTCCCGCATTCCTTCTCGCGGCAGCGGTAGGGCATGGTCTTGTGCGCCGTGCCCGACTGCACATTGAACGAACCGCAATGCGGGCAGTGCGCGCCTTCCGGCCAGCGCCGTTCGGTGAACCATGCCTCGGCGGTCGCGTCGTCGGGAAACCGCTTCATGATCCCGATCAGCGAGATACCCTGTCTTTCAGACTTGCCCGGTGCTTTCACCATGAAACATCCCCTTACCTATGCAAGATAATATACAAAAGTGCCGGTCATTCGTCAACGCTTTTCGGCACTATTCGATATAATTCCCAAGATAATCGCTTTCAGCTTGGCGATCTGCTGCGCGGATCCTGTAGAGGAGGAAGTTGTCGTTCCACGCGGCGCGTTCAGGTTTGCTGCACATGGCGCCATTGCCCAGCTCGCGCCCGGCGATGCTGAGGACGAGCCTGCGCATAGGGGCGATGCATGCTTTTCGTCCTTGATGTCGCTCCTTCAGGGTCGATAGGGTACTTCCACTCTGCGAACCTGCCCTGTCAAGCGCCGCAAGCAGATCCCGGCCTTCAAAACGGCTCGCACCGCGGGGCCGGTCGTGCGTGGGAAGAACTCTCCTTCATTGTCCGAGCCGAAATGATCGGCGTGGCGCGCTATCCCCGGGACGACATGGGACGGCTTCAGGCGGCGCGCGATGGGAGAACCGGGCATATGGAACAGCATTGAGTCTGCCGTCATGCCCACCGAGGACGACATGTTAAGAATGATTTCAGCGCCTGCGCGGTTGAGCATATAGGCGTAGGCGCCTGCCGAGGCCCACGAGATCGGGCGAATTGCGCTGCCGTGGGGCGTCGCGCCGATTGGCCGACCGAGCAGCAGAGCCTTGCGGCGACAGTTCAACTTTATCGCATTCGTTCCGGCAGGCCACCACTCGACCGATTCCAGCAGCCTGCGAACGTCGGGCGCAAGCTCGGCATCGTCTTCGAGGATGAGAGACGCCGGCGCATCGGTTCGCAGGAACGCGCTGACGGCAACAAGATGGCTTTCCCTGCAACCGGACTGCGGCAGGGACAAGCCGTCATGGATCGATCCTACGATGCTTCCGGCGTCGGTACCCGGAATTCGCATTGCTTCGATGCGGAGACGGTCCAATTGGGCCGTCATCGCCGTCCAGCGGTCGGGGCGGCGGTCGAGATTGATGACGAACACGGGCAGCATGGCGGACCTCGCAAGGCCCATCGCTGGTGCCGGGCCATTGCGACTGCCAGCGCGTAAGCATGACTTCCTGTTCGCCGGGCTCGGGTCGTGGCTCCCTCGCCAGGTTCGGCTGTTCCATTCAGCGGCACCCCGACAGAGCGGGACGAGCCAGTAGTCGCACAAGCGAGAGTCCGGCCATATGGGCGCGAGAGTCAAGCCGTAGTATGTGGCGCGGCGCGCTCCGTGAAAGGGCCGCACGACATGGCGAAGGACACTGACGACAAGACGGTGGCGCGGCTGAAGCCGTCCAATTGCCAGCCGAGCGAGGCGGAACTCGAAGAGCATGTGCGGATCGACGCGACGCTCGGATCACTGCTCCGGACGTCATGGCGGTGTTCGGGTAGAGACCCTCAAGCCCCGCTAAACGGGCTGTTCGTCACTCGCCCATTTTATTCCCGTTCGAAGCGACTTTGCCGCTTTCGGTCCGGGACTCGGTTCCCGGTCAATTTCGAAACGCGCCGGTCGAACTTGTGCAACTGACGGGCGACCAGGCGATCCCTTGTGAAAGGGAAGAGCCACGCCAGCCACCGGTACGTCCGGTTCTCCCAGCCTTCGATGATCATCAACTGCCAGTCGCCGTCGCCCGAACGCACGGCCACGACATTATAGGGAGCCGTGTCCCTGGTCAGCAGGCGCTCTTCCCGCAGCCACCGCTTCAGCGCCTCGATCGCCCGGATCAGGGACGGCGTCAGGCCGTGTTCCAGGATGACCTGGGCAAGATTGCGCGATATGCGGCGGTCGTGGTCGCGGCAGAGCCGCATGACTATCCCCTTGCCCAAATCGGTATCGACGACCCCCTCGATCGCCGGGATGCGGTCGAACACCGAGTCCGCCCCGCGCGCCCTCAACCGCCTGTAGCCGTAGAGATCTCGTCTCTGTTCGCGAAGGGCGCGCTCGTCTTCGGCATTGGCCACCACCTTGACGCAAAGATCGGGATCATCGGGATGGACGTAACAATGCCGCCTTTTGCCTTTGGCAAACGGTTCGCATCCGGCCAGCGCGAGCGGGCGCATCTCAAGCATCGGCGGATTCGAACCCCATGGCACGGGGCTGCCTATCCGTGCCCGCGCAGCATGCAGCGCGCGATGACCGTGCGGTGGACCCCGCTGGGCCTTCATAGACGCGCATGAGCCGCACTTTCTGGGCCATCAGTTGCAGCAGCAGCTCCCTGGCGACGCCCATTGCGTCGAAGGCCTGCTGAGCATTGTCCACGATCTCCGTCGCCATCTCGGTGGCATACACCTTTATATCGACGCTTCGGTGCGCACGTCCTCGCCCCGGTCCTGCTTTGCGGCTGTGTCCATCGCTATCAGCGAGTAAGCATGGACCTTGGTCGCCCCGTCGGCAATCCACCACTGGATCATCTTGAGCGCACGGCGCGCCGTGCCCACGCACCAGGCGCCGATCTGCAGCCGGCGCACGGTCAGCCGAAACTGCATCGGGCCGAAGCCGTTGCCCACCTGGCCCAGAACCTGGCGCTCATGTACGCGGCAGTTCTCGAACACGACCTCATAGGTGCGGGCGCCGCCGAGCATGGGGATTTCACGTTCGACGATGAAACCGAGCGTATCCTTCTCGACAATGAAGGCGGTGATGCTGCCGCGCGCACGCTTCTCCGGGTCTGTCAGCGCCATGACGATGGTGAAATCGGCGTAAGGAACGCGGCTGATCCAGATCTTGCGCCCGTCGATGACCCAGTGGTCGCCGTCCTTGACCGCGCGGGTGGTCATGCCGGCCGCTTCGGCGCCGGGCTCGGAGCTCGCGATGGCGGAATGCGCCTCGCCGCTTGCATAGGGTTTCATATAGAGCCGCTTCTGGCGCTCGTCGGCGGCGGCCAGCAGCATGTGGAGGTTGGGCGAGTCGGGCGGAGAGACGAAGGGCGTGATCGTGCGGCCGAACTCCTCGTTGACACCGACTAGCGCCACGGCCGGCAGGTTCATGCCGCCGGCCTCCTCCGGCGCGTCGAGCGCCGAGAGGCCGAGTTCCCGGCACTTGTCGGAGCTGGTCCAGTCACAGACAAACCCGCTCGTCCCAGTTCAACACCCTCGCCCGGATCGCTCATCTCTTCCAGAGCTATCACATATCGACATCAGAGCGATGGATCGCGACTGCGGCTGCCATCAGGTGCGTGGAAAAATGAGGAGACTTACACAGATGGGTTGACATTTTCGGCAGGACTCCCTAAATTCCAAGGTGTTGAAGGGAAGAGACAGTCATGGCGAAGAATGCGCCCGGCAAGGCCCATCGCGCGGGCGTCACTTTGGTCCAGCTCATGGACATGTTCCCCGATGAAGCCTCGGCGGTCCGCTGGTTCGAGAGCGTGATCTGGCCTGACGGCCGGCATTGCCCGAAATGCGGTTCGGTGCGCACCCGCGAGGCCAGCCATGCGAAGATGCCCTACTGGTGCACGGACTGCCGATCCTACTTCTCGGTGAAGACCGGGACGGCCATGCAACGGTCGAAAGTGCCGACGCGCAAGTGGGCCATCGCCATCTACCTTTGCCTGACTTCGCTCAAGTCGGTGTCCTCGATGAAGCTGCATCGCGACATTGGCGTCACGCAGGCAACGGCATTGTTCATGATGCACCGCATCCGCGAGGCGTGGGCGGTTGACGACGCCGACCAGTTTGACGGCCCGGTAGAGGTCGATGAGAGCTACTTCTGCGGCGCGACAACATGAGCCTCGCCAAGCGCAGGGAACTGGCCGAGGCTGGCGCCGGGCGCGGCGTGGCGGGCAAGACGGCGGTTGTCGGCATCAAGGATCGCGAGACCAACGAGGTTCGGGCCGAGGTCGTTGCCGACACGGCCGGCAAGACGCTGCAAGGCTTCGTCCGCGAGCACACCGAAGCGGGCGCGACGGTCTATACCGACGAGCACAAGAGCTAAGTCGGGCTGGGCCGCGACTTCGAGCACGAGGCCGTCAATCACTCGGTCGGCGAGTATGTGGACGGTCAGGCTCACACGAACGGCATGGAGTCCTTCTGGGAGATGCTGAAACGCGCTCACAAGGGCACCTTCCACAAGATCAGCCCGAAGCACCTTGAGCGGTATGTCGATGAGTTTGCGGGCAAGCACAACATCAGGGACTCAGGCACTCTCGCCCAGATGCGGGATACCGTCGCCCGGCTCGTCGGCCGCCGGCTTCTCCACCGCGACCTTGTTGCCCCGAACGGACTTTCTTCGGGTTCGGGTTTCGGGGCGTAGCGGCTCCGTCCGGCGGAACAGCGCTTTCGCCAGCGTTTCGGGCGTTGCGCCTACAAGATCGCGGGCGGGATCGAGCACGGGGATTCCTCGCGTCATGTCGAACTTCCCTAATCGCACATGGACTTGGCCTTTGCAGCCAAGCCCTCTCGCACCAGCCTCTTGATGCAATTCACTCTGATCCGCTGTCCGCCCGGCGCTGTGCCTTTGAGTTCCGCATCGCATCGGACCAAATCTCGCGCATCGAAACTCTCACCGCGCCGAACGGCGGTTTCGTAGCAGTTGCGGAAACATCGCTTCCCGATGGATTGCAGCAACCTGTTGATGTCGGTCATCTTCCGCCTTCCGTCCTAAGTGAAGCCGCCGAATTGAACCGATAGCGACGCGCATCCGGCCCGCCACATCGTGCGGGGAAACGACTTGCGGGTCATTGCCAGTGCCTCGGGCTTGAATTCGGCGCAGAGGTCCATGTCTTTGACCTGGATGAAGACGCCAGGCGCATCAGCGTTGGACGGTCGCAGAAGGACGAAGGCTTTGCCCGATGCCTTCACCTTGGCGCAAGCTGGGAACCATTCGCGTTGCGGATGCAGTTCGCGGATAATCTCCATACGAGAGGCTTTGGCGCGCTTGCACGCTTCCTCGTTGGCAAACTGGTAGAAGAATCCAGAAGCCGGTTCGAGGCTGAACCCTGCTATGAGAGGCAACACCTTGCCGATCATCTCAACTCTCCCGTGCACGGTCGAAAGCGCCTATTCATCCTCTGTCGCCTTCGCCGCAGTCGGACCCGCAGATCCGCCCGCTAGAGTGACTTCGATACGCGGCTTTCCAGACCTAATCTCCAAATGGCCCGAAATCCTCACAGGAAGCGCCAACCGCATATGGCCGCTCGGCAAGCACACTAGGTTGGTTCCAGCGGGTAGGGTTCCGACTCGAACGCCGTCATCCCCCAGAGGTTTCATGTCAATCGCGCTGACGACATCAATAAGGTTGTCGAAGGGGATGTATTCGGCGTTACCGATCCTAATCAGCTTCCTCGCTCGCCCGAGCACATCCCTAACAACAGCTTTCAGACGCCCTCCCCACCGCTGCCAAGACAGGACGAGAAAAATCCCGAGAGCAGACCCTCCGAGCCAGTCGGGAATCATGTTGAGAACCTTGAAGACGTCTTGCAGGTTGTCCGGTATCCCTGCAAGACCGATGATGCGCTCTGCCATCCAGAAGAAGCCAACCGCGCCGCTAAGAGTTTGATTCCATCGCATCCGCCCATCATGGGTCGCTTCCCGGTGTCGTCAACCCATCTGTGTAAGACCCAAAGTGAGAGTTTGGGACGACAGCTTCTCCAGCTAGAACAGTTCGGGCTGACGCGGCGGCCCGCCGCGCCCGTCTTTCGTCCCAGCCCCTTTTTGCGTCTGCCGCCCTGGCGTCCGGGGTTCCTTCGGCTCGTCCGGCATGAAGGCGGCGGCGATCACCTCCGCGCGCGCCTCGCCGAACACGGTGCGCAGCCCGTCAAGGGCTTCCGCCCGCCGGCCCTCCCGAACCATCGCCTCCAGCCGCTCCCGAAGCAGGTCCCGGGCGAGTGCGCCGAAACGGGAAGACACTTCCTCTCGCGCGCCTCCAGCCATGTCTCCCACAATGCGGCAAATGCGACGCTGCTGCTCTTCATCCAGGACCAGCGGCGGCGCTGCGACCCTTTCCGGCGCCGACAGGTCAACGGTCAGGACGCATTTGGCCCACCACCGCGAGGTCGTCTCGCCGGCCGCCTTCGCCCACGCCTTGATCTGAGCCCACTGCGCGTCCGTGTAGGAAACCGAGTGCCCGGTGCCCGGCTTGCGTTTGCGCGTCTTTTTCATGCTTCCTCACCGCTGTCATGCAGATTGCCGCTGTCATGCAGATCAAAGAAATGGAGGACTTCGTGCAGCAGAACCGTCGCCTCCCGGCCGCCCGCAGCCGAAACCGTGGAATGCCCGGACAGGGTCAGGTGTTGTATGTCCGTGTCGAGGCGTTGCTGTTCGTCGGGCGAGAGCGCAAGGGCATGCCCGGCCGGCTGCGGAGCAGGAGCCGCCGCCTCCCGGGCCGCCCGCTCGCAGCAGAGCCACCCGAACCGGGAGATCTTCATCTTGTGCTTCCTTGTCCGCTTGTGGCCCGCCTCCCAGATCTCGGGCGGGAGGTAGAGGCTGCGCGGCCTTGCCCGGTCCATCCCGCCGCTCCATTCAGTCGAACGATGTCTGGCCGTCGAGCCACAATTCCGCCTCGGCCTCCAGCCTCCGCCATGTCCGCCCGCCGTCTAGGTTGTCGAGGCGCAGCTTCTCCGCCTGCTCAATAATGCGCAGCATGTGCATCATGCTGCGCAGCACCTGCGGCGGTATTCCCGCCGCCGCCGCATCGGGCGCGTTCTGCCAGAAGCGGTGGGCTTGGACGAGATAATCCCCATGCCGCAATCCTTCGGCCCCGGCGGCTTTGAGAATGCGCGCCCAGTCGGCATCGGTAATCATGACGCTGCGCCGTTTCTTCGGTTGCTCCTCGGTCCCTGTCGCCACCGCCCTGCTCCCTGTCCGTCTCATCCCATTGCTCAAGCCACATAAGAAAGCAGAAATTGTGTATCCAGGGCAAAATTAACTTACACCAACTTCCATCACGTGCACGGGCTGGCATGACAACCGTATAATCGCCATATAATCAAGGTGTATCTGTTCATCAACTTCGGCTATCCGATTCCACACCGTCCTGCTTCTTCGCAGATGGCAGTCGGAACCCGTATTACACACCTGTGTGTGACTTTGTGCTCTCAATATCTTCTTTCTTATACGGCGATACATCCTTCCAGGAATCGCTTGACACGCCTTATAACCTACTGTATTTCAAGAAAAGAAACAGGGGATTGCCTCATTCCATGTCAGCTCTGTGAGCATTAATCGCGTTGTAGATTTCTGCTACACATACACGCCCGACTGCCGGAAGGTGTAAAGCGCCGCGCCCGCGGAGCCGCCCCGGATGAACCAGGTCTCGAGACCTTCCATCGGCGGATCGACGAAGGAGCCCTGCTCCCAGACATAGTCGCCGTGGCCGCCGATCAGGTGCGGCCTCGAATCCCGGTTGGCCT
>MPNF01000079.1 GCA_002238885.1 Alphaproteobacteria bacterium bin95
CTCACCGCGTCCAGCAACGGCCAGGGTTTCGCAACGACATTCTCGCAAATCGCCGCAGAGCAACTCGGGCTGCCGGTCGATGCCGTTCGCGTGCTGACCGGCGACAGCGATCTTGTCGGGCGCGGCAGCGGCGCCGGCGGCTCGCGCGTGACGACGGTGGCGGGCGCGGCGATGGTCCGCGCGAGCGAGCGCATCGTGGAGAAGGGCCGGCGCATCGCCGCCGCCATGATGGAGGCGAGTGAGGCCGATATCGCCTTCGAGCGGGGCGCCTTCGAGGTCGTCGGCACGGACAGGCAGGTCGCTCTGCAGGAGGTGGCGGCGGCCAGCTTCGACCCTGCCTTTCTCGCTGAGGACATGGACATGGGGCTGGATGCCTCGGGCCACTTCATCGCGCGTACCTACAGTTTCCCGAATGGCACCCATGTAGCCGAGGTCGAAATCGACCCCGAGACCGGCCGGGTCTTCCTGGAACGCTACAGCCTGGTCAACGATGCAGGCGTTGCGGTGAACCCCATGCTGCTGGATGGCCAGCTTCACGGCGGCATCGTGCAGGGTGTCGGACAGGCGCTGATGGAGCACATCGTTTACGACGCCGAAACCGGACAGCTTCTCTCCGGCTCCTTCATGGATTATGCCCTGCCCCGGGCGGCCGACATCCCGTCCTTCGCACTGGAGCGGCGTCCGACGCCCTGCCTCACCAATCCGCTGGGCGTAAAGGGCGTCGGCGAAAGCGGCACCACGGCCGCTCTGCCGGCGGCAATGAACGCCGTGGCGGACGCGCTTGCCTCAGCCGGCGCCCCCGACGTCCAGATGCCGGCAACCCCCGAGCGCGTCTGGCGCGCCCTCAGACAGCGGAATCGGGAAATGGAGTAGCGCCGCCCGCTACTGCTCTTCCTGCCGGTGCGGAATCAGCTCCTCTCCCGCGCGCGACTGCCTGATGATGCGGGTCAGCAGCACCACCGGCACCACGCCGGCCAGCACGATTGCCAGCGCCGACAGCGCACATTCCTCAAGCAGTTCGTCCGAGGCGAACTGATAGACATTGGTCGCAAGCGTCTCGTAGTTGAAGGGCCTCAAGATCAACGTCATGGGCAGTTCCTTCATCGAGTCGACGAAGACCAGGAGCGCACCCGTGAGCACGCTGCCGCGCACGATGGGCAGGTGCACGCGCTTGAGGCGGGAAAAGGGCCCGTGGCCAAGCGTGCGGGCCGCACTGTCGATATTCGGCGTCACCTTCGAAAGGCCGGCGTCGCTGGTGCCGTAAGCGAGAGCCAGGAAGCGCACCGTGAGCGCCGCCGATACTGCAAAGAGCGTCCCGCTGAACAGCAATCCCGTGGAAGTGCCGAACTCCGCCCGCGCGAAGGCATCGATTGTCCGGTCAAGGCCGGCGAGCGGGATCATCACACCGAGCGCGAGAACGGCGCCCGGCACGGCATATCCGAGCGAGACGAAGCGCGCCGCCCCCTGTGCCAAAGGCGGCGCGCCGGCCCTCGCGCCATAGGCGAGCACCAGACCGAATGCCGAGGCCGCCAGCGCCGCAATGCCAGCCAGGGTCAGGCTGTGCTCGGCGAACAGCAGGAAGTCCGGCAGCCGGCCCGGCTCCCAGGCCGTGACCGCATACCAGGCCAGCACTGCCGACGGCAGAAGGAAGCCCAGCAGCACGGGAAGCGCGCAGACAATGAAGGCGACGCCTGCCGCCCGCCCGGAGAGGCGCTGCGGGTCGAGGCGCCGGTAGCGCCCGCTCGTATGGTGGAACCGGCGGCGGCGGCGGGCCGCGCGTTCCGCCCATATCAATCCGGCTATGACGATCAACAGCACGAGCGCCAGTTGGGAGGCACCCGCCGCATTGCCCATATTCATCCAGACATCGAAGATTCCGACCGTGAAGGTACGCAGCGCAAAGAATTCGACTGCGCCCAGATCGTTCAGGGTTTCCATGAGAGCGAGAATGACACCGATGGCCACCGCCGGGCGCGCCAGCGGTAGTGCGACGCGCCGGAATGCCTGCCAGGGCGTGCAACCGAGCAAACGGCTCACTTCCAGCACACAAATATTCTGTTCGATGAAGGCAGCCTTGGAGACGAGATAGACATATGGATAGAGCACAAGTGAGAATAGCGAGACGGCGCCGCCGAGCGAGCGGATTTCGGGGAACCAGTAATCCTGCGAGGTCGTCCAGCCGAACAACGCGCGCAGGAAGACCTGCACGGCGCCGGCATATTCGAGCAGGTCGGTGTAGACATAGGCGACCACGTAAGCCGGCATGGCCAGCGGCAGCAGCAGCAGCCACTCGAAAGCACGGCTTCCCGGAAACCGGTGCATGGTGACCAGCCAAGCGGTCGCAACGCCGAGCAATGCCGTGCCCAGCGCCACCCCGACGGCCAGCAGGAAGGAGTTCCAGATATAGTCCGGCAGAACGGTCGCAGCCAGATGACGCCAGATGTCGAGCGTCGGCGTGAACGCCGTCCAGATAACCGAAAGGATCGGCACGGCCGCCAGCGCGGCAACCGCCAAGGTTACCCAAGCCCAACCGTCCGGCGTCGAGGCAGGCCTTGCCTGATGCCGTACGCTACCCGCGACGGCGACGGCCATAGAGCTCCAGGCGATGATCGACCAGATCGAAACCGAGCCGCTCGGCAATCCGGCTTTTCATCTCCTCGAGTTCGGCGTCGTAAAACTCCTTCACAACCCCTGTCTCGATGTCGATCAGGTGGTCGTGATGGTCGCCTGCCTCCTCGTAGCGCGCCCGCCCGCCGCCGAAGTCATGTCGAGTCAGCACATTGGCGTCCTCGAACAGCTTGAGCGTCCGATAGACGGTTGCGATGGAGATATTCGTGTCGATCCGGCTCGCGCGGCGATAGACGGTATCGACATCCGGGTGATCGGGGCTGTCGGAGAGAACGCGCGCCACCACCCTGCGCTGGCCGGTCAGGCGCAGATGCTTTTCGCGGCACAGCTTCTCGATGGTGGTTTCCTCAGCCATTCCCCGCCGTCCGGTATCTGCTCTTGGCGTTTGAATACAGGCCCCAAGCGACCGGGTCAAACAAGGCGGGCCGGGCGACGGGGCCCTCCTTCGTTGACAATGCCGGCTTCTCCGACGCTTGATTGGCAAAACAGCGGGACAGAGCATGTTCGAAGGATTCGAGAGGTCGAGGATCGATACCGGGGAATGCTGCATCAACGTCGTGCATGGCGGTGAAGGCCCGCCCGTGCTGTTGCTGCACGGCTACCCGCAAAGCCATGTCGAATGGCACAAGGCCGCGCCGCGCCTGGCGGAGCGCTACACAGTCGTCTGTCCCGACTTGCGGGGCTATGGCAACAGCGGCAAGCCGCCCTCCGTCCCCAACGACCACACAACCTACTGCAAGCGGACCACCGCAAACGACCAGGTCGAGGTCATGCGCGCACTCGGCTTCGACGCCTTCCACCTCGTCGGACACGACCGGGGCGTGCGCGTGGGGCTGCGGCTGGCGCTCGACCATCCGGAGCGCGTGCTGAGCTTCATAAATCTGGACGTGGTGCCGTCCCTGGAGGCCTTCGAGAACATGGATGCGTCGCTGGCCTTCTCCTGGTTCCACTGGAACCTGATGCGTCAGCCCTCGCCGCTCCCGGAAAAGGTGTTCTCGGCCGACCCGAAGCTGTTCCTGGATTTCTTCCTCGACCAGTGGAGCGCGGTTCCGGGCGCCTTCGACGACGAAGCTTATGCTGAATATCTCCGTTGCTTCTCCGATCCGGAAACCGTGCGCGCCATGTGCGCCGATTATCGCGCCGTCACACTGGATATGGAGCATGATGCAGCAGATCGGGGCCGCAAGCTCGCCTGCCCGGTGCTCGTGCTATGGGCCGGGAACATGCCGAAGCGTCCGGGCTGGCAGACGGGGGCGAAGCTGAACATGCTCGATGTCTGGCGCACTCGGGCCAACGATGTGCGGGGCCGCGCGCTCGACTGCGGCCATTTCATCCCCGAGGAAGCGCCCGACGACCTGCTCGCCGAATTGTTCGCCTTCCTGCCGAAGGACTGACCGCCTACTCCAGGCCGATGGCCCCGCAGACAAGCGGGAAGTGATTCATTTGTCCGGTGCTCATCAGGTAATAGAGATAGTAGAGCCCGCCAACGGCAACGGCGGCGGCAACTCCCAGAAAGGCGGCGCCGCGCAGGAACGACTGCAGGAGATCGCTCCAGACCTCCCCTTCTTCCACCTCGGGCGGCGAAAATTCCCGGTCCACGCTAATCGCCGCCTCCCTCCTCGCCGCCGTAGCCGGGCGGTATCCTCCCGGCCCAGGGACGCGCCTCCTCCAGCTGCGCCGAGACGCGGAACAGCATCGCCTCGTCGCCGTATCGCGCAGTCAGCAGGCTGCCGACGGGCAGGCCTTCCGCGTTCCAGTGGAGAGGCAGGGTTGCCGACGGCTGGCCGGTCAGGTTGGCGAACGGCGTGAACGGCAGGAACTGCATAAAGCGTTCCATCACCTCAGGCCCGCCATATGCATCGCAATCGAAATGGCCGAGCCGGGGCGGCGGATGGCCGAGCGTCGGCGTCAGCCAGAGCGCGTAGCCCTCCATGAATGCCGCGAAGTCCCGGCTCATCCCGTGGAACCACGCGAGGTCCGCCAGATAGTCCGCCGCAAGTATGCTGTCCGTCTTTTCCAGCAGGTAGCGGTTGAACGGCTCAAACAGCGACCGGTCCACCGGCCGGCCGGCAGCGCGCGACAGGCGCCTCTCGTGCCGCGCCACACTGAACGGCCAGAAGCGGATATAGAACTCGCGGAAGGTCTCCACATCGAGCGGCGGCGCCGCCTCCTCCACATCGTGCCCGAGGTCTTCCAGAAGTTTCGCCGTGTCCCGCACGGCCGCGACGCAGTCGGGATGCAGGGAGGTCCCAGTGATCGACCGGTCGGTGAAGGCGATCCGCAGCCTGCCGGGATTGGCGCCGACGTCCTTGGCGAACGGGCGCTCCGGCGGCGGGCAGGCATAAGGGTCTCCCGGCATGCCGCCCTGGGTTGCGTCCAGAAGCGCGGCATTGTCCTGCACCGAGATCGAGACGGCGTGCTCGTTCGCGATGCCGCCCACGGCCTCCCCGACATCCGGCCCCATGGTGATCCGCGCCCGGGTCGGCTTCAGGCCGAAAATGCCGCAGCAGGACGCAGGAATACGGATCGAGCCGGCGCCGTCGGTCGCGTGCGCAATCGGCACGGCGCGGGCCGCGACCAGCACCGCCGAGCCGCCGCTGGACCCGCCGCAGCTATGCTCCGGGTTCCAGGGGTTCCGGCACGGCCCGAACAGCAGCGGCTCGGTCGTCCCGAGCGAGCCGAGCTCCGGCGTGTTGGTCTTGCAATAGGCCACCATCCCGGCGGCGCGGTAGCGGCGCATCAACTCGCTGTCGCGCTGCGCCGGCATATCCATCATCGCACGGCTGCCGCCGGTCGTCGGCACGCCGGCATAGCTTATGGAGAGGTCCTTCAGCGGAAACGGCACGCCGGTGAAGGGGCCTTCCGGCAATCCGGCCGCGACCTCGGCGCGGGCTTCGTCATACAGGGTGCGCGTCACGGCGTTGAGGCGCGCATCGACGGCCTCGGTGCGCGAAATCGCCTCCTCCAGCGCCTCGCCCGCCGATAATTCGCCCGCCGCGATCCGGGCCGCAAGATTGAGGGCGGTCATGCCTCCGCTTCCTGTGATTGCTCATTCGCCTTCGCGGCCGCGGCGCGCTCGAACAGCGCGTCGAAGTCGATGGGGTCGATGAGGAAGGGCGGAAAGCCCCCGTCGCGTACCGCATTGGCGACGATGCCCCGGGCGAACGGGAACAGCAGTTTCGGTACCTCGGCGCCGACCACCCTGGTGCGGACCTCGTCAGGCACCGGCGGCACGGACGCGACCGCGCCGTAGGAGAGCTCGACCAGAAAGAGGACATTCTCGCCACGCCTGGCGCGCGCCGTCATGTGCAGGATGACCTCGTAGTGGTTGTCTTGCAGCGGGCGCACCTCGACATTCAGGTCGATGCCGATCTCGGGCCGCGAGTCCAACTCGTTGAAGCTCATTGGCGCGTTCGGACTCTCGAAGGAGAGATCCTTGACGTACTGGGCGCCGATGGTCACGCGTTGCGGTGAGTCAGCGGTGGCGTCCGCGCCATTTCCGTTCATTGGCCGCTGCCTTCCTGCAGGAGCGTTTCGTCTAGCACGCGGGGGTTACGGGAGGAAGCGCGCCCGAGGGGTCGTGCTCGCGGATCGCACCGTTCTCGACGGTCTCGCCGGTCAACGCCCGGACCACGCCCCAATGGGTCACGGCGCAGATGCTGTCGCGGTCGGGGCGCTCGGCAATGGCGGCGCGGAAGGCGCGGGCACGCGCCAGCACCTCCTCGTCGCTCTCTCCGAGGTCGCACCACCAGCGTTCGTCGAGCGCGGAGAAGTCGAGCGCCGGCCAGGCCTCGGCCAGCATTCCGGCGCGGGTCCCGATGTCGCACGAAAAGCCAGCACGCTCGCGCAGCAGCGGCTCGATGAAAACGGGAACGTCCAGCCGCTCGGCAACCACCGCCGCCGTTTCCAGCGTACGGCGGTAGGGGCTTGCGAACAGCAGCTTGACGCCCCGGCAGGCCAGAGCCTCCGCGGCGGCCGCGGCCTGGCGGCGGCCTTCCTGCGTCAATCCCGGATCGGGGAGTCCCGGATCGATGCGCGTCTGGCCGAAATGCAGGTTCCATAGCGTCTGGCCGTGGCGCAGCAGGATCATCGCGGCTCTCCCGGCGTATCGTCGCGGTATTCGCCCTCAATGACATCCGGCCCGCCTTGCCGAGCGCGGATCTCGCCGCCCCAGCGCCGCCAGGCCCAGCCGGCGGCAAGGTCGCGGAACGGCGGCAGCAGCAGCAGGAAGCCGGTGGCATCCGTCACGAAACCCGGCGTCAGCAGGAAAGCGCCCGCCACCACCAGGCACACGCCGTCGAACATCTCGCGCAAGGGGGCACCGCCTTCGGCGATCGTCCGGCGGGCGCGCATCAGCACGCCGACACCTTGCGCGCGAATCAGCCAGGTTCCGGCGAAGGCCGTGAGCAGAATGACGGCGAGCGTCGGCCACAGCCCGATCCAGCCGCCGACCTCGATGAAGACGGCGATCTCGACCAGGGGAACCCCGATCAGCGCCAAAAGGATTGCAAAGGCCATACTTGCCCTTTCCTAGACTTGGGCTTATCTCTGGTCAATCGAGTGAAAGGATCGGCCGTTCTGGCCGGTGGTGAGCGCCATGGACGGCGGAATCCCGTTCTTCGACCTGTTATTCTTCGCTATGGTGGCTGCGTTCCTTGTCTTTCGGCTGCGCAGTGTTCTCGGGCGCCGCCAGGGGCACCACCAGGCCCCGCCGGCGGCGGAACCGCATGCCGCCGGCGATACGAATTCCAACGACAATGTGATAGCGCTGCCCGACCGCAACAATGACGAGGACGAGGAGAGCGACGGCACGCCGCTGGGAGAGGGCGTGCGGCGCATCCGCAGCGTGGACGGGAGCTTCGACCCGGACGGGTTCGTCTCGGGAGCGCGCGGCGCTTTCGAGATGATCGTCAATGCATTCGCTGGCGGCGACCGCGACACGCTCCGTCCGCTGACCAGCGCCGAAGTCTTCGGCAATTTCGAGCGCACCATCGCCGACCGGGAAGCGAAGGGATATGTCCTCGAGGCGACGCTGATCGGCATCAAGGAAGCCGAACTCACGGATGCCGGACTCGACGACCATGAAGCCTGGGTGACGGTTCGCTTCGTCTCGGAGCAGGTAGGCGTGCTGCGCGACTCCGAAGGGCAGACGCTCTCCGGCGCGACCAACGCCATCGAAGAGATTACCGACGTCTGGACCTTCGCCCGCGACACACGCTCGCCGGATCCGAACTGGCGGCTGGTCGCAACCGGGGGCGAAAGCTGAACTGCGCCTGACCCCGGAGTAGCGACATGACCGGAACAACCGCCATGACCGGCAAGCGCGGGCTCATCATGGGCATGGCCAACGACCGCTCGATTGCTTGGGGGATCGCGCAGGCGCTGGCGGAGAGCGGCGCCGAACTCGCGGTCACCTACCAAACGGAACAGCTTGCCAAGCGCGTCCGCCCGCTCGCCGAGTCGCTGGGCGCAGCGCTGGTGCTGCCGGCCGATGTCGCCGACGATGCCAGCATGGACGCCCTGTTCGAGACGCTTGAAGCGGAGTGGGGCGGGCTGGATTTCATCGTCCACGCCATCGCGTTTTCCGACAAGGACCAGCTCAAGGGCCGCTATGTCGATACGACGCGCGAGAACTTCCGCATGTCGCTCGACATCTCGTGCTTCTCCTTCACCGACCTCGCGCGCCGGGCGGCGGCCCTGATGGGGCCGGGCGGATCGATGCTGACGCTGACCTATTACGGCGCCGAGCAGGTGATGCCGCATTACAACGTGATGGGTGTCGCCAAGGCGGCGCTCGAAGCGAGCGTGCGCTACATGGCGGCCGATTTCGGTATCGACGGCATTCGCGTCAACGCCATATCCGCCGGGCCCGTCAAGACGCTCGCAGCGTCCGGCATCGGCGACTTCCGCTTCATCCTGAGGTGGAACGAGTTGAACTCGCCGCTGCAGTCCAATGTCACCCTGGAGCAGATCGGCCAGTCGGCCCTTTACCTGCTCAGCCCGATGAGCGCCGGGGTTACCGGCGAGGTGCATCATGTGGATTGCGGCTACCACACCGTCGGCATGATGAACCCGCATCGGGCGGGAGACACGTCGGACCTGCTGGCGAGCTTCAAGCCGAAATACGGCTGATGGCCTCCAACGGGTTCGGACAGACCTTTCGCTTTACCACCTGGGGCGAGAGCCACGGGCCGGCCATAGGCTGCGTCGTGGACGGCTGCCCGCCCGGTATCGCCCTCGCCGAAGAAGACCTGCAGATTTGGCTCGACAAGCGCCGGCCCGGCCAGTCGCGCTTTACGACACAGCGCCGCGAGCCGGACAGTGTGCGCATCCTCTCAGGCGTGTTCGAGGGACAAACGACGGGCACGCCCATCGGTCTCGTGATTGAGAATGTCGACCAGCGCTCCAGGGATTATTCGAAGATCGCGGACCGCTTCCGGCCCGGCCATGCCGATTACACCTACTGGAAGAAATACGGCATCCGCGACTATCGCGGCGGCGGTCGTTCCTCAGCGAGGGAAACCGCCATGCGGGTGGCGGCCGGCGGCATCGCACGCAAGGTCCTCGGCGACGGAGTGTCGATTCGCGGCGCGCTGGTCCGGATCGGGGAAAAGCGCGTGGACCGCACACGCTGGGACTGGGATGCGGTCGGCGCCAATCCCTTCTTCTGTCCCGATGCCGCCGCGGCGGAAGAATGGGCAGACTATCTGGATGCGGTGCGCAAGGCCGGGTCCTCGGTGGGCGCCGTCATCGAAATCGTCGCCGAGGGTGTCCCGGCAGGCCTCGGGGAGCCGGTCTACGGCAAGCTAGACGGGGACCTTGCCGCCGCAATGATGAGCATCAATGCCGTGAAGGGCGTCGAGATCGGCGACGGCTTCGCTTCCGCGGCGAAGCGCGGCGAAGACGCCCATGACGAGATGGCCCCGGACGACGATGGCGGCGTTGCTTTCCTTTCCAACAATGCCGGCGGCGTGCTGGGCGGCATCTCCTCGGGCCAGCCGGTGGTCGCGCGCTTCGCGGTCAAGCCCACCAGTTCGATCCTGCTTCCGCGCCGGGGGGTTACCGAGGCAGGCGAGGCCGTCGAAATTGTGACCACCGGCCGGCACGACCCCTGCGTCGGCATTCGCGCAGTGCCGGTCGGCGAAGCGATGATGGCACTGGTGCTTGCCGACCACCTGCTGCGGCACCGCGCCCAAAACGGCTGACGGGCGCCCTTCCCCGGACCCGACCTGCACGCCAGAATGGGCGAAACAGCCGGAGGATGACGATGCCCGGACCGCTCGCCGGATTGCGCGTGCTCGACCTGACGACCGTGATGTACGGCCCTTACTGTACCCAGATCATGGGCGACTACGGCGCGGATGTGGTGAAGGTCGAGCCGCCGGGCGGCGACATCAGCCGCCAGGTCGGGCCGAGCCGCAACCGGGGCATGTCCGCGGGCATCCTTACCAAGGCGCGCAACAAGCGCAGCCT
>MPNF01000080.1 GCA_002238885.1 Alphaproteobacteria bacterium bin95
TGCCGAGGCCGTTCGATCCGCGGCTCCTCGGCGCCATTGCGCCGGCGGTCGCCGGAGCCGCTATGGAGAACGGCCTCGCATCGCGGCCGCTGGCCGACGTCGAGGCCTACCGCGCGCGGCTTTCCAGCTTCGTTTACCGCACCGGTTTCCTGATGCGGCCGATCTTCGACAGTGCGCGGGCGGCGCCGCGCAGGGTGGTCTTCGCCGAGGGCGAGGACGACCGCGTGCTGCGGGCGATCCGGAACGTGCTCGACGAGGGCGTTGCGGTTCCCGTCGCCACCGGGCGCCCCGACCGGATTACGGCGCGCTGCGCGGAAATGGGCCTGGGCATCGCGCCCGGACGGGACTTCGAGGTGTTCGACCATGGGTGCGAGGAAACGATCGAGGAATACGGCGCGAGGCTACACAGCCTGCGCGCTCGTGAGGGTATAGGGCCGGACGACGCCCGCAAGCTCTTCCGCTCCAGCGACACGCTGGCTTCGGCGATGTATGTCCGCGAGGGCGGTGCGGCCAGCACGATCTGCGGCACCGACGGACACTTCCCGACCCATCTGGAACGCATCCAGCGGGTTCTCGGCACTGGCGCCGAGACGGTCTCCACCCTGGTGCCGCTCATCATGGATGCCGGCACGATCTTCATCGCCGACGGCTATGTGAACTACGAGCCGAACGCCGAGGAGGTCGCCGGGATCTGCCGCATGGCAGCGGCGCAGGTGCGCGCCCTCGGCCTGACGCCGCGGGTTGCGCTGGTCAGCCACACCAATTTCGGCGCCCATTCCAGCCTGAGCTCGGACCGGATGCGCCGGGCGACGGAGATTCTCGCGGAGACCGCAGCGGATTTCGAGTTCGAGGGCGAAATGCAGCTGAACCTCGCCTTCGACAAGGCGGCGCGAGACCGCTTCCTGCCCGGCGCAAGGCTCACCGACCGGGCGAACGTCCTGGTCTTTCCCGGCATGGACGCCGCCAACGCGGCCATCGATGCGCTGACCACGCTCGGCAATGCGCAGCCGATCGGCCCCCTGCTGCTCGGCTATGGCGGGGCGGCGCATATCGTGACGCCGGCCGTCACGGTGCGCGGCCTGCTCAATGTCGCCGCCATCGCAAGCGCCGGCAGGGTCTGAGGCATTCGACGAAGCGGGTCCGCTGCCTCGAGTCCGTTGCATTGACGGCGTTTCGCGGCGGGGGGCAGAGCGGAAAGCGGCAACGCATTGGAGACGCGCAGACGAACGACCGGGGAGGACGAAATGCCTGAGGATTCGCACGGAAACAAAGGGCTTTACGCCTGGTTCGCGGAAAATCCGGACGAGGCCCACCGGCAATTTTTCAAGCCGGCACCGGGATTGAGCCGTCGCGGCTTCTTCGCTGGCGCGGGACTGGCGGCTGCGGGCGGACTGCTCGGCATGACGATCCCGTTCTACGCCAACATGCCGCGGGGCCTTGTGCCCGCCGCCTTCGCAGATGAGGACGTGCTGGTCGGCAAGGACGGCCTGACGCTGCTGAACGACCGGCCGATCAATGCCGAGACGCCGGCGCACCTGCTCGACGATGCGATCACGCCCACCGCCCGGCATTTCATCCGCAATAACGGCCTGCCGCCGGAAGATGTCGATGCCGACGGCTGGACGCTCACCGTGGACGGGCTGGTGGAAAACCCGGCGACCTTCACCGTCGCGGACCTCCAGGCGCAGTTCGAGGTCGTGACGACGGCGCTCACCATTGAATGCGGCGGCAACGGCCGGGCGTTCTTCGACCCGCCGGCCAAGGGCAACCAGTGGACGGTGGGCGCCGTCGGTTGCTCCGAGTGGACCGGCGTCAGGCTCGCCGACGTCCTGAAGAAGGTCGGGCCGAAGGCGGACGCGGTCTATACCGCCCACTACGGCGCCGACACCCATCTCTCCGGCAAGGAGGGCAAACTTGCGCTCTCGCGCGGCGTGCCGATCGCCAAGGTCATGACCGACAATGTGCTGATCGCCTTCGCGATGAACGGTGGACCGCTGCACAGGCAGAACGGCGCGCCGCTCCGCCTGGTCGTGCCGGGCTGGACGGGCTCCTGCTCGCAGAAATGGCTGACGCGCATTCGGCTTCGCGACCGGGTGCATGACGGGCCGAAGATGACGGGCAAGTCCTACCGGGTGCCGCGCTACCCGGTCGCGCCCGGCGACGAGGTGCCGAAGGAGGATTTCGAGATCGTCGAGCGGATGCCGGTGAAATCCCTCGTGACCTTCCCGAAAAACGCCAGTGCGGCCGGGCGCGAAGTCGAGGTGCGCGGCCACGCCTGGTCGGGAGACCGGACCGTTTCCGCGGTCGACCTCTCGATCGATTTCGGCGCGACCTGGCTGGCTGCTGCGCTCGACGAGCCGGTAAATCCCGGCGCGTGGCAGAACTGGCGCCACACGGTGTCCTTCCCCGAGGCCGGCTATTACGAGGTCTGGGCGCGCGCGACCGACAGCAGGGGCGTGATGCAGCCTTTCGCCATAAGCTGGAACCCGAAAGGCTATCTCAACAACAGCATGCACCGGGTGGCGCTGCGCGTCGCGTAGGGCAGGGCTCCCATGCGAACCGCTTTCCGCGTCGCTGCGCTGGGCGCCGAGGCCGTCGAACGCATAGACCTGGTGGTGCGCATTCGGTAGGACGCTGCAGACAAGGCGTTCCGAGCCGGAGCAGCGGCGTTTCCGAACAAGAGGCAATTTCCATGCACGAGGACGGCCCAGCCGCCCCCATGCGTCGCGCGCTGGCATGGGACAGGCCGGAATTCGACGACCCGGCCGCCATCGACGCCGAGCTCCGGCGGACGTTCGGCGTCTGTCACGGCTGCCGGCGCTGTTCCGACCTTTGCGACGCCTTCCCGAGATTGTTCGCCCTGGTCGACAAGGCTCCGTCGGCGGCGCTCGACACGGTCGATTCGGCGGGTTTCAAGTCAGTCGCGGATGCCTGCACGCTCTGCGACATGTGCTTCAAGACCGAATGCCCCTATGTGCCGCCGCACCCCCTGGAGTTGGACTTCCCGCACCTGATGTTGCGTTACCGGGCGGCGGAGTTCCGGCGCGGCGAGCGGCGCTTCGAGGACCGCGAGATCGCGGCGACCGACCGCAACGGCCGCCTCGCCGGCATGGCGGCGCCGCTTGCCAACTGGGCGCTGGATGCGGCCAACGAGCCGGTGCGGACACTGATCGAGGGCCTGGCGGGCGTCCATCGCGAGGCCGCCCTGCCGCGCTTCCACCATCAAAGCCTGCAGCAGCGCGCGATGGCAGGCGCGCCGGCGCTCAACGAGGCGGCCCCCGCGTTCGGGCGCAGGGCCGCGCTCTACGCCACCTGCCTCGGCAACTACAACGAGCCGGAGACCGGGCTCGCCGCCCGCGCCGTCCTGGCCTGGAACGGCGTCGAGACGCACATCGTCCATCCCGGCTGCTGCGGCATGCCGCAACTGGAGCTGGGCGACATCGAAACGGTGGCCCGGGGCGCCGGGCGGATCGCTGCGGAGCTGCTGGCGGTCTCCGATGCCGGCTACGATATCGTGGCGCTGATGCCGTCCTGCGCGCTGATGCTGAAACATGAGTGGCCGTTGCTGCTGCCCGACAATGACGACGTGGCGCGGCTGGCGCGCTCGGTGTTCGACCTCAGCGAGTATGTCGTCGACATAGCCCGGCGGGAGGGGCTGGCGAAGGGGCTGAAACCGCTGGACGGTCCAGTCGCGATCCATATCGCCTGCCATGCCCGCGCCCAGAGCATAGGCCGCAAGGCGGCAGACCTGCTGGCGCTCATTCCCGACACGGCCGTAGAGGTCATCGAGCGCTGCTCCGGCCACGGCGGCGCCTGGGGCTGCCTGAGGGACAATTTCGAGACGGCGCTGCGGCTCGGGCGTCCGACAGCCAAGCGCGCGCTTGAGTCCGGCGGCCATGTCGCGTCCGAATGCCCGCTCGCCGGCCTGCATATCGCGCAGGGCATGGCACGGCTCGCTCCCGACGGCGCGGCCCGGACGGTGGAGCACCCGATCCGGCTTCTCGCCCGCGCCTACGGTCTCGGGGAAGGCGCCGCACCTTGATCGCCGACCTCTTCAGAGCCTTTGCGCAGCTTTCGGACAGCCGCTTCCGGCGGGTCGTGCTGTTTTCCTGCCTGCTGGCCGCACTCTTGCTGGCTGCGCTGGCGGCAGGCGCCGGCTGGGCGCTCGGCGGGCTCACCCGCATTGGCTGGCTGGGCATTTCGGCGGGGCCTCCCCCGGGGGGGGGGCGGCCTTCGCGCGCGCGGGGGGTGTGGCCGCGGGCGGCCGCGGCGCCGCGGTCGCCGCATTCGCGGCCGCGGCGATGCTGTTCCCGGCGGCCGCCGCTGCGCTGCAGGGGCTTTTCCTGGAAAGCGCCGTGCGCGCCGTCGAAGCCCGGCACTATCCGAATCTCGGGGCGCCCAATGCGCAGGCCTGGAGCGAGACGCTCCGCCAGACGCTCTTTTTCGTCGGCGCAGCGCTCGGCCTGAACCTCTTGCTGCTGCCGGTGTGGCTTTTCGTGCCGCCGCTGGGCCTGCTGCTCTTCTGGCTCCTGAACGGCTGGCTCTGCGGACGGGAATATTTCGAGGCCGCCGCGCTGCGCCGTCTCGATGCGGAGGCCGCGCGCGTGCTCCGCCGCCGCCACGCTTTTCGGATATGGCTCTCGGGCATCGTCGTCGCCTGGCTGATGACCGTGCCGTTCGTCAATCTGGCCGCGCCTGCGCTCGGCACGGCTTTCATGCTGCACCGCTTCGAGCGCCTGCGGACGCTGTGAACGGCCGGCCGGGCCCTCAACGTTCCTCAGATATGCCGCACGTTCTCCGGGGCGGGGGCGATTTCCTTGCGCTCGACGCGCTTCACCACCTCGACGATGGCCCGGTTGGCGTCGGCGGCAAGGCCCAGGCGTTCGCCATAATCCACCACCAGTCCGTTGAGATAGTCGATCTCCGTGCGTCGGCCCTTCTGGATGTCCTGGCCCATGGAGGGGCGCTGGCCGCCCGAGCGGCCCTGAGCATTGCGCTCCAGAACCTCCTCGATCTCCGCCATCGCCTCATTGCTGCCTTCGGCCGCCTCGGCCACGCGCTCCGGCTCCATGCCGTAGAGTTTCTCCAGGGTGAAACCGTGCGCGAGCCCGATGCGGATCGCCTCGCCGGCAATGCGGATCGCAAGGCGGCGCGTGTAGTCGAGCCGGTCCGCGTCGTTGCCGCCGAGGCCGGTCGCCGCCGACATCGGGTTGCGCATCGAATTGATGACCAGCTTCGACCAGCGCTCGCCCCAGAGGTTGGGGGTGGCTATGGCGCTGTCTACATGCGAGAGCATCTCGGCGATCGACCGTGCGCGGTCCGTGACCCGGCCGTGCGGTTCGCCCACGCGGAAGACAGTATGCCGCTCGCCGCCGAGCTGCACATTGCGGCGCACCTCGCCCGGCGCGTGCAGCTCTACCGCGATCAGGCTGGCAATGGCGCCCAGAGTCTTGCCCCAGCCGACAACGCTGGCGACCCGCTCCTCGTTGATGCCGTTCTGGAGCGAGACGACGAAGCCGCCCGGTGCGAGATATTGCCGGATCATCTCCGTCGCCCAGACCGTGTCGTAGGACTTGGCGCAGACGAACGCGATATCCACCGGGCGCTCGCGTGAGAGCCGTTCCAGTTCGGTGATGTGCCAGGCCTCGACCGGCTGCACGAAACATTCGGGTTCGGTCATGCCGGTGAGCTTCAGCCCGTCTCGGCGCATCGTCTCGACATGCTCGGGCCAGAAATCGACCAGGATCGGCGCATATCCCGCTCGCGTCAGATGGCCGCCGACATGGGAGCCGACGGCCCCGGCGCAGACAATCGCGATCTTGGGCGCGCCGTTGGGCGCGGTCTTGCTGTTCATGGAAACTCCGGAAATTTGCGGGGGCGCGCGTCAGGAGGGCCGGTCGCCCTCTATTGTGCAGCGGTGCATGCGGCGGCGGTAGCCGTGATAGTCGTTGAGCGCAAAATGGTGCGTGCAGCGATTGTCCCAGAGCGCGACGGAGCCCGGCTGCCAGCGGAACCGGCAGGTGAATTCGGGCCGCGCGATATGTTCGCACAGCCAGTCGATCCAGGGCCGGCTCTCGGCCTCGGTCCAGCCCTCGAAGCGCATCGTGTGGGCGCGGTTGAGATAGAGCGCCTTCTCGCCGGTGTCGGGATGGGTGCGGACCACCGGATGCCAGGCTTCCAGCGTTTCCTCCTCGTCGAGGCCGGTTGCGGCCATCGCACCCTTGAACTTGCTGAACTGCCCGGACCGCCCGCCGTCGGCATAGCGGATCTTCGCGCTGGAGAGGCCCCGGAGCCCCGCAAGCGCGGCCTTCATGCCGTCGGACAGCGCGTCATAGGCGAGTTTGGTGTTGGCGAACAGCGTATCGCCGCCTTGCGGCGGCGTCTCGACGGCGTAGAGCAGGGTGCCGAGCGGCGGCTTCTCCAGATAGGTGGTGTCGGAATGCCAGAGGCCGCCGAAATTGAAGGTCTCCTCCGGCTCCTTCACGATCGGGATCACCTCCGGGCATTCCTGCAGCCCGGCGACGAAGGGGTAGCGGTTGCAGGGGCCGAAGCGGGCGGCGAAATCGCGCTGCTTCCGGGGCTTCAGGTCCTGGCCGCGGAAGAAGATCACCCTGTGTTCGAGAAAGGCCCGCCGGATTTCCTCGAAACAGTCGTCGGGAAGTGGAGCGGAAAGGTCCACGCCCCCGACCTCGGCCCCGAGCGCGCCTGCGACCGGCGCAACCTCGATTTCGCGATATTCCATCGCCTCCCCCGGGCGGGCGCCAAGCTGGAGCGGGCGATGGGGATCGAACCCACGGCACTCGGCTTGGGAAGCCGATGCTCTACCACTGAGCTACGCCCGCTTCCGCCCGTCATTCTGCCCCGGCTGCCCTGCCTGTCAACCGGGCGCTTCCCCTCGCCTCCTTCTCTCATATAGTCTTCATCGTATCGTTGAACCGACGCCCGGCTGCCATGCTCGCCACCTCACTCAGGACTGCAATTGCGGCTGCGTTGGTTGCCGCGCTGATGGCGCTCCCGGCTGCGGCCGGTCCACTGGATGCTGCCCGCGCCGCCTGGACCGAGGGCCGGTTCCTCGAAGCCGCCGATATGGGCGAGGCGGCCGGCGGCGCGAAGGGCTTTGCGCTCGCGGCAGAGGCATTGGCGGTACAAGCTCTATTCCGGTCTGCGGAGGCGGACCGGCCGGCTCTGTTCGAACGCGGGCTCGAGCTTGTGGCCCGCGCCGTGGAGGCTGGCCCGGACGCGGCCTTCGCCCATATTGCCGCCGCCCGCGTGATGGGCCGACATGGTCAGACGCTGACCGGGGGAGAGGCCAAGGAACGGGGCTATGCGGAGAAGATCCGCGATGCGCTGGAACGCGCGCTGGAGCTGGAGCCGGATTCGGTGGCCGCGCTCACGGGGCTGGCAGGCTGGAACGCGGGAGTAGTGGAGGCCGCAGGTTCCTTTCTGGCCAGGATCGCCTTCGGTGCGCGCGAGAAGACCGTCCACGAACTGTTCGACCGGGTCTTTGCGCTCGCGCCCGGGGGGAAAGTCCCCCTCTTCGAGTATGCGCTTGCGCTGCGGAAGCTGGACGGCGACATTGGCCGCGTCGGAAGCCTGCTCCGACAGGCCATGGCGGTGCCGGCGAAAAACGCCTATCAGCGCATCGTCGATGAGCGCGCGGCCGCCCTTCTCGCCGAAATCGACGCCGACGGCTGACGGTCCCGGGCGGCGCGATCAGCCTTCGATCACTTGACGGTAGCGGGCGAGCCACGCGGCGGCGAGCGCGGCCTCGTCTGCGCCCATGTCATAGGCGGGCGACACCACCATTTCCGCGGCGGTGACGGCGATCTCGAACACCCCGCACATCCGGGGCTGCAGGTCCGGCCATTCGGTGAAATGCGGCAGGAGGGCGTCGAACTCCGGCGCGCCGCGCGCATGGTAAGAGCCCCGGCCGCGCACGCGCACCGCCTTGCGGCGGAACACATCGACGAAGCAGAGCTCGCAAGCCGGATTGGCGGCGAGGTTGCGCCGCGTGCCGGGTGAGCGCAGGTCCGAGAAGACAAGCCGCTCGGGGTCGAGCACGACGACGGTTGCCTTGGGAGAGACCGCAGGCTCGCCCTCGGGCGTCACCGTCGCCACCAGCGCCAGCGTGTTCTCCCGGACCAGTGCCGTCATTTCGGGCGTGAGCATGGGAACCGGTCTCCTTCGGGGCGCCGCAGCGCGCGGCGGGCTTGGACCGCGGCCGGAATTGGATATAGGCTCGCGCCGTCATCGTGGGAAGGAGAGGACATATGAGCGGCTTCCAGCGCATCGAGGTCAAGCCGGTTGCCGGCGCCCTCGGCGCCGAGGTGGGCGGCGTCGATCTGGCGGATGTCGATGAAGAGACCTTCGGCGAGATCCGCCGTGCGCTGCATGAAAATCTGGTGATCTTCTTTCGCGACCAGGACATCGCGCCGGACCAGCAGCTCGCCTTCGCGCGGCGCTGGGG
This sequence comes from Alphaproteobacteria bacterium bin95, assembly GCA_002238885.1. Classification (GTDB taxonomy): domain Bacteria; phylum Pseudomonadota; class Alphaproteobacteria; order Bin95; family Bin95; genus Bin95. The sequence goes on from MPNF01000080.1 coordinate 8,468, forward strand.
GGACATCCACCTGCATCCTTTCATGAAGGGCATGGACGACTACCCCGAGCTTCTCGAAATCAAGAAGACGCCGGCGGATTCGAGGAATTTCGGCGGCGCCTGGCATTCGGACCAGATGTTCTCGCCGCAGCCCGCCATGGGCACCATCCTCTACGCCAAGCAGGTGCCGTCAAAAGGCGGCGACACGCTGTTCACCAACCAGTATCTCGCCTACGAGACGCTCTCGGACGGCCTCAAGGAGACGCTTGCGGGTCTGCGGGCCATCTCGGTCGGCGACCGGTTCAAGAGCGCCGGCGGCAAGACGCGCAAGGAAATGTATGCCGGGCGCACCTCGATGCAGGTCAAGGACCCCGGCAATGTGCAGACCACCTCCTCGCATCCGGTGGTGCGCACCCACCCGGAGACCGGCCGCAAGGCGCTTTATGTCGGCGGTCACTGCCAGCATTTCGACGGGCTGACGGATGCCGAGAGCGAGCCGCTGCTCGACTATCTGCGCAGCCATTCCATAAAGCCGGAATTCCAGTGCCGTTTCCGCTGGGAGAAGGGGTCGATCGCCTTCTGGGACAATCGCTGCACCCAGCACTATGCGCTCGACGACTATCCGGGCGAGACCCGCATCATGCACCGCGTCACCATCTGCGGCGACGCGCCGGTCTGACCGGCCGGCGACACTTCGGGAGCATCTCATGATCCAACGCATCGACCTCGGCCGCGATCTCGACGATCTGGTCCGGCTGGAAGGCCGAGGCCCTCACACCACCGAGAAGGAGGCGCAGGCGTCCTTCAGGAAGCTTGCCGACTTCCGCGACGGCGGCCTCTTCGCCGCGAATTTCAGCGGTTGCAGCGGTTGGGAACGGCACCTGAAAGGCGACGAGACCGTCCAGATCCTCGAAGGCTCCACCCGTTTCGACATCATCGTCGACGACAAGATCGAGACGTACGAGTTCAGCGCCGGCGCGCTTCTGGTCGTGCCGCAGGGCTGCTGGCACAGATTCACCTCGGAAGACGGCGTCAAGGTGCTGACCGCAACCCCGCAGCCGACCCAGCACCTGCACGTCGACGACCCGAGGACCGTGTCGGGGGCGGGCTGACCGGCCGCCGTCCGGACCCGCTTCTCAGTCGTCGTCGGCCGGCTTGCTCTGGAGCTGGACGTAGTTCTCCATCCCCATGCGGGCGATGAGTTCCCCCTGGGTTTCCAGCCAGTCCACATGCTCTTCCTCGCTTTCGAGGATTTCGCGCAGCAGGTGGCGGGTCACATAGTCGGCGACCTCTTCGCAGTGGGCGATGCCGTCGCGGAGCGGGGGGATGGCCTCGTGCTCCAGCGCCAGGTCGGCGTCGAGGATTTCCTGCACCGTCTCGCCGATGCGCAGCCCCCCGATGTCCTGAAGGTTCGGCAGCCCTTCGAGGAACAGGATGCGCTCGATGAGCGCGTCGGCGTGGCGCATCTCATCGACCGATTCCTCATATTCATGTTTCGCGAGCCTTGCGATTCCCCAGTTCTTCAGCATCCGGGAATGAAGGAAATACTGGTTGATGGCCGTCAGCTCGTTCTTCAGCACATCGT
>MPNF01000081.1 GCA_002238885.1 Alphaproteobacteria bacterium bin95
GGTTGCTGGTGGTCAGCCTGGAGCAGGCTGTCGCGGCGCCGTTCCTGACGGCGCGGCTGGCGGATGCCGGCGCGCGCGTTATCAAGCTCGAACGCAGGGAAGGCGATTTCGCGCGCGGCTATGACAACTATGTGCGCGGCAGTTCCACCTATTTCGTCTATCTGAACCGGGGCAAGCAGTCGCTCGTGATCGACATCAAGGATGAGGACGACCGCGCGCTGCTCCACCGCATTCTCGCCTCCGCCGATATCTGGGTGCAGAACCTGGCGCCGGGCGCGACCGAGCGCGCGGGCTTCGGTTCGGCGGAGTTGCGTGCCCGCTATCCGCGCCTCATCACGGTCGATATTTCCGGCTATGGCGAGACCGGCCCGCCCTACGACCGGATGAAGGCCTACGACATGCTGGTGCAGGCCGAGAGCGGCGTGGCCTCCGTGACGGGCTCGGAGGCGGAGCCCGGACGGATCGGCGTCTCCGCCTGCGATATCGCGACCGGCATGTTCAGCCATGCCGCCGTGCTGGAGGCGCTCATCAAGCGCGGGATCGACGGCAAGGGCTCCGCGATCAAGGCCTCGCTGTTCGCCTCGATGGCGGACTGGATGTCGGCGCCGCTGATGTGGCACGAATATGCCGGCCGGACATGGCCGCGCATGGCGCTCCGCCACCCGGCGCTGGTGCCCTACGGCGCGTTCGAGACCTCGGATGGCCACCGGGTGATGATCGCCTGCCAGAACGACCGCGAATGGCGGCGCTTCGCCGAAACGGTGCTGGAACGCCCGGACCTCGCCGCCGCGCCGAAATATGCGACCCAGGTAGCGCGGGTGGAAAACCGGCAAGAAGTCGAGGCGGTGCTGGAGGGGATACTGGGCGCGCTCGACCGCGAAACGCTGCGCGCCCGGCTGGTTGCGGCCGATGTCGCGTTCGGCAGCGTGAACGCGGTTGCCGACCTCTCCGAGCATCCGGCCCTGCGCCGCGTGGAGATCGACACCGCCGGCGGACCGGTCAGCCATGTCGCGCCGGCGGTCTATTTCGATGGAGAGCCTCGGGAATACGGGCCGATCCCGGAGGTGGACGAACACGGCGCCCTGATCCGGGAGGAATTCTCGCCATGACCTACACAGCTGCGGACCTGGAGTATCTGCGCGATTCCATCGGCAATACCGAGGAAAGCCGCGATTTCGCCTCGCCGATGCAGATCCACGGCCTCGCCGCGCTCCTCGACAAGCCCGATGTGCCGCAGATGGGCGACCCCATCGGGCCGATGGGCCACTGGTGCTATTTCTATCCCCGCGTGCCGGCGTCCGGCATCGGCGCGGACGGGCACCCGGAGCGCGGCGGTTTCCTGCCGCCGACGCCCCTGCCGCGGCGCATGTTCGGCGGCTGCCGCACGACCTACCGCCAGGATGTGCTGATCGGCGAGGAGATCGTCCGCAAGGGGCGGATCAAGGATGTGGCAATCAAGGACGGGCGCACCGGCATGCTCGTGATCGTCACCATTGCCTACGAGATCGGGAGCCCGCGCGGCCTCTGCATCGAGGAAGAGCATGACATCGTCTATCGCGACAATCCGCCTGCGGACGCCGCCGACAGCCGCGGCAACAGCGGCAAGACGGGCAATGCGCCGACCGACCATGCCTTCGTTCGGGAAATCGAGCCCGACCCGGTGATGCTGTTCCGCTATTCAGCGATCACCTTCAACGGTCACCGCATCCACTACGACCGCAAGTATGTGACCGAGGTGGAAGGCTATCCGGGACTGATCGTCCACGGGCCGCTGACCACGACCCACATGCTGGAACTCGGCATGGCGCAGATGCCGGGGCGGCGCGTGGCCCGCTACGATTTCCAGGCCCGCGCGCCGCTGTTCGACAACGCTCCCTTCAAGGTCGCCGGCAAGCCGGGCGACGACGGCGCCAGCCAGACGCTCTGGTCGGTGACGCCCGAAGGCAATCTGGGCACCGTCGGCACCGCCGCATACGAGTGAGCCGGAGCTGCCTCGCGCGCCCGGAACGATGCGGTTCGCACCCCGCCGCGGAGCGCCTTGACCGCCAGGGCCACCCGGCGGCCGTAGCCCCGGTCGGCACGGCAGAAATGGCCGATTGAGCGGCAGACGGCAGAGTCGCCGGCGGCGGTCCGCTGAACCTGCGACAGCGAGCCTGCGATCGCAGCGACGAGCCGTTCCCTTTCGGCCTCCGGCATGAGCCGGTAAAGGACGCCGGCCTGGGCGAAATCGTCCGCCTCGCGAACCCCGGTCGCGACGCCACCGCGCAGACCCTGGCATCGGTGGAAGTTCGGGGCCAGCCTGCAGTGGCGGGACTCGCCATAGGCAAACAGGCGGGCCTGCAGCATCCTGTCGGGGCTCGGGCCTACTCCGGTAACCATATGGCCGGGATCGAAGGCAGACCGTTCCACCTCGGCGACACAAGTGTCGGGGAGGCGGTCGAGTGTCAACCGCCCGACCTCGATCAACGGGTAGTCGCCGTGCGGCCAGACCTTGGTAAGGTCGAAGGGGTCGATGCGGGATCCGGCAACATCGGCCTCAGGCATGATCTGCACGTTCAGCGTCCAGGACGGGAAGTTTCCATCCTCGACCGCCCTGTAGAGATCGTGTCGGAGATGCCGGGGAAACTCGCTTGAAATGCGGGCTGCCTCTTCCGTCGTGAGGCATTCGATGCCCTGGTCGGTCTTGAAGTGGAACTTCACCCAGAGGCGCTCACCGGCGGCGTTGATCCACTGGAATGCGTGGGCGCCGTAACCGTCCATATGCCTCCAGCTTCGCGGCAACCCGCGGTCGCCGAACAACCAGGTGACCTGGTGCGTGGCCTCCGGGGATCGCGAGAAGAAATCCCACACATTGTCCGCGCGCTGCCGATCGGTATGCGGGTCCGTCTTCTGCGAGTGGATGAGGTAGGGTAACTTCAACGGATCGCGAATGAAGAACACCGGAGAATTGCTGCCCGCAAGATCCCAATCGCCATCCTCGGTGTAGAACCTGACGGCGAAATCCTGCGGATTGCGTATGGCGTTCCCAGCGCGCTGGGAACGGTCGGCAGTGGAGAAACGTACGAAAACTTCAGTGCGCTTTCCGACCTCCGAAAACATACGCATCCGGGTGTAGCGCGGCACTTCGGGATTGGTAACCTCGAAAACCCCGCAAGCGCTCAGGTCAAACGGATGGGCCGTCCCTTCCGGAACACGCTCACGGTTGAACCGGGCTAACTTCTCGATCAGCTGCCGGTCCTGCAGCAGGAGCGGGCCCCTTGGGCCGGCGCCCAGGATGTTTTGGTTGTCTGACGCCGGGTCTCCGGGCCCGGTGGCCGGATCATTGGAACTGCGCATTTCTTCTTGCGCCTCCTCGCATCGATAGCGTTTCGCCGAAGCGTTGATGCGATGATTCCGCGAAGTCAGCTACAATTCCAATGGAATATAATTATGAGTTAGATAAATTATTATTATGGATAGATGCTGTCTCTGCCGACTCTCATTTGGCGGTTCATGAGATTTGAGGGGTGAAATCTGTCTGGACTAGAGCAGCGGCAGAAGACATAAGACCGGACCATGCTTCGTCGAGGTTTTCGTATCGTAAAGCGAAGAAACTGTCCGTTGCCCTCCGCAGTCGTTCCGGCGCGCGGCGGCATTGCCCCCGAACAAGGTGACGGTGCGTTCAGCCGGCTCCTCGCCAGCGGTCCCGCGCCTCGTCGTCGTCCGTGCGTGCGGCAACCCAGCGTTCGCCGTCCCGGTCTTCCTCGCGCTTCCAGAAGGGCGCCTCGGTCTTGAGCCAGTCCATCAGGAAGTTGCAGCTGTCGAAGGCGGCCTGGCGGTGGGCCGAGGCGGTGATCGTCAGCACGATGGGGTCGCCGGGCTCCAGACGCCCGTAGCGGTGGACGATCAGCGATGCCTCCAGGGGCCAGCGCCGGTGCGCTTCGGCGTCGATGCGTTCGAGCTGGCGCTCCGTCATGCCGGGATAATGCTCCAGTGTCATGGAGCGAAGGCCGCCCAGGTCGCGCACGAGGCCCACGAAACTGGCAACCCCGCCGATGCGGGTGTTGCCGGCGGTGAGCTCTGCAATCTCGCGCCCGACATCGAAGGCTTCGCGCTGGACCCGGATCATCGCGTCAACCTCCGGTAACCGGGGGGAAAAAAGCCACCTCGTCGCCGGGCCCGACGGGGGTGTCCGCTTCGGCGAAATCCTGGTTGACCGCGAACCGGACGACTGAGCGGTCGGCAAAGACGTCCGCCTGCCTTTCGTCCTGCGACGCCAGCCAGTCGATCAGCGCGCCGACGGTCGCGGTGCCGGCCGGGGGCGACACTTCGCACTCCGATATGCCGGCCTTGTCGCGCAGCCAGGCGAAATAGAGGATTTTCACAGGCGCAACTCCAGCCGGTCGACGATGAAATCGGCGATGGCGTCCGGATCGTCAAGGTCGAGGGCCGGGAGGCCGTCCGCCCGCACCCTCTCCGCGGTTTCGCTGTCGCAGGCGACGGCGACCGTATCGGGGTCTCCGGGCCAGAGCGGCGGGCCCGCGACCGCCGCGCGGTGAACCACCAGCTTGGGATGCGGCTCGCGCTTGTAGCCCTCGACCAGCACGAGGTCCACGGGCGCGAGCCTTCCCAGCAGCTCTGTCAGCGGCGGTTCGCCTGCCTCGCGCAACTCGCGCATCAGCGCCCAGCGCCGGCCGGACGCGACCAGCACCTCCCGGGCTCCGGCCTGCCGGTGTTCCCAGGAATCCTTGCCGGGCTTGTCGACATCGAAATTGTGGTGGGCGTGCTTGACGGTCGAGACCGCGACGCCGCGTTGCAGCAGCGCCGGAATGAGCTTCAGCACGAGCGTGGTCTTGCCGCTGCCGCTCCAGCCTGCAATGCCGAGCACCTTCATCCGGCCGCGCCCAGCGCCTTGCGGACATAGCCTGCGCCCGTCCAGAGCGTGAGCAGGGCGGCGACCCAGAGCAGGACGACACCGGCCCCGTGCGTCGCCGGCGGCAGTCCGGGGCTCGCGATCAGCAGGGTCAGCGCCGCCATCTGCGCCGCCGACTTGTATTTCGCGATGCGGGTGACCGGCAGCGCGCCGCTGCCGGCCGTCTCGCGCAGGCCGGACACGATGAATTCGCGCGCGAGGATCACCACGGCCGCCAGCGTGCCCCAGACCCCGAGGCCGCCCAGGCCAGCCAGCAGCAGTGCCGTCCCGTTCACCAGAACCTTGTCCGCGATCGGGTCGATCATGGTCCCGAAGGCGGTCACCTTTCCCCGTTGCCGGGCGAGGTAGCCGTCGAAGAAGTCCGTTGCGGCTGCGGCGACGAAGAGCGCCGCCGCCCACCAGCTCTCACCCGTCGCGAGCAGCAGCGCAAGCGGCAGCAAAGCCGCTATTCTCGACAGACTGAGCAGGTTCGGCAGGTCGAGCATGGCCCCGAATTCGCTATCCGAATTGGGCTGGCAGTATGCGGCGGGGACCGTGTTCCGCGCAAGGCGGCCTGGCCTTTTCTGAGCGGCTACAGATAAGGAATTACATCCCGGCCGAAGCGCTCGATGGCCGTCACGATCTCGCGGTGCGGCGGCCCGCCGGAATGGGCGTGCCGGAGCCTGAGGATGAAGCTCGACACGCCGAGGGCCTCGGACCAGCGCTTGAACTCGGCGATACAGGCTTCAGGCGCGCCGGCGATGATCCGGTCCTTCCAGACGTTTTCGAACCGGAGCTCGGCTTCCGATGCGAAGCCGCGAAAGGCGGTGGCGCCGTTCCGCCAGTAGTAACAATAGGCGTCCGAGACTTCGGGGCCGTAGATGCGCGCGGCTTCCTCGAAGCTGTCCGCCACCCAGGCGTCGCGCATAAGAACCAGTTTGGGCGTCCTTCCCGCAGCCTCCGCCGCAGCGCGGTAGCGGTCTGCCAGCGCCCGGTTTTCGTCGAGCGTGAAGGAAGGCCCAAGCACCAAAGCGTCGCCCAGCCGTCCGGCGCGCTCGACGGCAGCCGGAACCCAGCCGCCGACCCAGATCGGGATGCCCGGCCTCTGCAGCGGCGCCGGCGTCACCCGCACGCCGTCGATCTCGAAGGCCCGGCCCTTGTGGTCGATCGGCCCGCCGGTCCACGCCTGGCGCAGGATTTCCACGGATTCCTCGAAGCGGGGGACACGCTCGCGCCTGTCGATGCCGGCTGCGCGGAAGTCCGCCTCCTGGTAGCCGAGGCCGACGCCCAGCACGGTGCGTCCGCCGGAAACGATGTCGAGCGTCGCGGCGTCCTCGGCGACCCGAATGGGGTGATGCAGCGGCAGAAGCAGCACAGCGGTGCCGACGCGGATGCGGCTGGTGCGGGCCGCAATGGCCGCCAGAACCACGAAAGGCGACGGCAGGAAGCCGTCCTTGTCCTGATGGTGCTCGCCGACGAAGAAACCCGAGAAGCCCGCCGCTTCCGCTGCCTCCGCCTCCCGAACGGCCTCCGCCATGCAGCGGTCGAGGCCGTCTCCGTGCGGCGGATTGGCAACGGAACTGTAAATGGCGAGGTCGATCATTCGGGCGTTCCACCGAAATTCCGTGCTGGAGGAGGGCGCCGGAGAGGGAAGCACGAATCGGATCGCCCGGCCACAAGGCCGCGGGGCCGAACCGCATTGGATTGACCCGGCCGGCGCATCGTGTTTCCTTGCCGCATCATGTCTACACGCGGCGAAGTGCAACGGTTGTTGAGGCTGGCGGTGGGGCCGGTGGCGGCTGCGTGTGTTGCGTTTTACTTCGGTTATCATGCCCTGGTCGGAGAACGCGGTGCGCTGTCGCTGATCGAGACCGAGCGCCGCATCACCGAGGTGCAGGCCCAGCACGATGTGCTGAGCGCGCATCGCCAGCGGCTTGAATTGCGCGCCGCCCAGCTTAAGCAGGACCCGGCCGATGCCGACCTGCTCGACGAGTATGTCCGCGCCCTGCTGCATGTCGGGCGGCCGGACGAGATCGTCATTCTGCTGGATGCGGACGCAGGGTAAACGGGTTCCCAGGAACACGGAGGCCGGACATGAGCAGGCAGTCCTCGAAGAAGCGGGGCGGCGCGTCCGCGAAGGGGAACGGACGTGCCGCGGCAAACGGCGCCGTTCCCGACTCCGACCGGTTGCTGCGCTGGTATCGGGACATGCTGCTGATCCGCCGCTTTGAGGAGCGGGCGGGTCAGATGTACGGCATGGGCCTGATCGGCGGGTTCTGCCACCTCTATATCGGCCAGGAGGCGGTGGTCGTCGGTATCCAGGCCTGCCTCGGCGAACGGGACTCTGTGGTCACCGGCTACCGGGATCACGGCCACATGCTGGCGGCGGGCATGGATGCGCGCGGCGTCATGGCGGAACTCACGGGCCGCGAGGGCGGCTATTCGCGCGGCAAGGGCGGCTCCATGCACATGTTCTCGCGGGAGAAGAACTTCTTCGGCGGACACGGCATCGTCGCGGCACAGGTGCCCCTTGGCGTCGGTCTGGGCTTCTCGCACCGCTACAAGGGCGAGGACGGCGTGTCGGTCGTCTATTTCGGCGACGGCGCGGCGAACCAGGGACAGGTCTATGAGTCGCTGAACCTTGCGGCGCTATGGGAACTGCCGGTGCTGTTTGTCATCGAGAACAACAAATACGGGATGGGCACTTCGGTATCGCGCGCCGCGGCCGGCTCCGGCCTCCATGCGCGCGGCGGCGGCTTCGGGATACCCGGCAGGCTTGTGGACGGCATGGACGTCCGCGCCGTGTACGAGGCGGCAGGCGAGGCGGTAGCCGAAGCGCGCGGCGGCAAGCCGGCCATTCTGGAGATGGAGACCTATCGCTATCGCGGGCATTCCATGTCCGATCCAGCGAAATACCGCACGCGCGAAGAGGTGAACCGGATGCGCCGCGACCGCGACCCCATCGAGCGGCTCCGGCATGTGCTGGAGAGCGAAGGCCATGCCGACGCCGACGCGCTGAAGGCAATCGACGGCGAGATCAGGGAAATTGTCGCCGACGCCGCGCAATTCGCCGAGCAGAGCCCCGAGCCGGACCCCTCCGAACTCTATACAGACGTCCTTCTGGAGGCGTGACGCGATGCCAGTCGCCGTAACCATGCCGGCATTGTCGCCGACCATGACGGAAGGAACGCTCGCCAAATGGCTCGTCGCCGAGGGCGACCGGGTCAGCCCGGGCGATGTGATCGCCGAGATCGAGACCGACAAGGCGACCATGGAAGTCGAGGCGGTAGATGAAGGAGTCGTCGCGAGCCTCGTCGTCCCCGAAGGCACCGAAGGCATTGAGGTGAATTCCACGATCCTGTGGCTGAATGCGGAGGGCGAAAGCGCGGGCGCCGTTCCGGTTGCAGAGACACCCCGCCCGGTTGCAAAGGCGCCTCCTCCGGCTCCGGCTGAGCCGAGGCGGGAAGCGTCGAAACCGCAGCCCGCGCCCGAGCTGGATTACCGGGGCGAGACGGCCGAGATCACCGTTCGCGAGGCGCTCCGGGACGCCATGGCCGAGGAGATGCGCCGCGACGAGACGGTGTTCGTCATGGGCGAGGAAGTCGCGGAATATGAAGGCGCCTACAAGGTCACGCAGGGCCTGCTGGCCGAGTTCGGGCCCCGGCGCGTCCGCGATACCCCCATCACCGAACACGGCTTCGCCGGGCTGGGTGTTGGGGCGGCTTTCGGCGGCCTGCGCCCCGTGGTCGAATTCATGACCTTCAACTTTGCGATGCAGGCCGTCGACCAGATCGTCAACTCTGCCGCCAAGACGCTCTACATGTCCGGCGGCCAGATGGGCTGCCCGATCGTGTTCCGGGGGCCGAACGGAGCGGCGGCGCGTGTCGCAGCGCAGCATTCGCAATGCTATGCCAGCTGGTACGCGCATATACCGGGTCTGGTGGTGGTGTCGCCGTTTTCCGCGGCGGATGCGAAAGGTCTGCTCAAGACGGCGATCCGGAACCCGAATCCCGTCATCTTCCTCGAGAACGAGATTCTTTACGGCCAACGCGGCGCGGTGCCGACCGACCCCGACTATACGGTGCCCATCGGACGCGCAAAGGTGCTGCGCCCCGGCCGGGATGTCACCATCGTGGCCTTCTCGCGGATGTGCGCCGTCGCCCTGGAAGCGGCGGACGTGCTGGCCGGAGAGGGCATCGACGCCGAGGTTATCGACCTTCGCACGTTGCGCCCGCTGGACCGGGAGACGATCGCGTCCTCGATCCGCAAAACGAACCGCATCGTTTCCGTGGAGGAAGGCTGGCCCGTCGCCGGCATCGGATCGGAGATTGCGGCGATTGCCATGGAGGATGCATTCGACTGGCTGGACGCTCCCGTGGCGCGGGTTGCCGGGGAGGATGTGCCGATGCCCTATGCCGCAAATCTCGAAGCGCTGGCCCTGCCGGATGCGGCCCGCATCGCCGCCGCGGCACGCGCCGTCTGCTACGCCTGAAGGGAACGCCCGGAATGGCGACCGAGATCCTGATGCCGGCCCTGTCGCCGACGATGACGGAAGGTAATCTCGTCAAGTGGCTGGTAGGCCAGGGCGACAAGGTGGAGCCCGGCGACGTGATCGCCGAGATCGAGACGGACAAGGCGACGATGGAGGTCGAGGCGGTCGACGAGGGAATCGTCGGCCGCATCGTGGTGCCGGAGGGCAGCGAGGGCGTTGCCGTCAATGCGGTGATCGCGGTTCTCGTGGAAGATGGCGAAGAGTTGGGCGAGACGCCGGTCGAAGCTCCGGCCGCACCGGCTGACCCGCCGCCCGACGCGGAGCCGGCTGCGGCGCCGCCGGATCGGGAGGCAAAGGCGACGCCGCTCGCCCGCCGCATGGCCGCTCTCGCCGGCATCGACCTCGCGACGCTCACCGGCAGCGGCGCGCATGGCCGGATCACGCGCGACGATGTGCGCCGGGCCTCGGGGAGGGCGGCTCCCGCCGAGGTCGATGA
>MPNF01000082.1 GCA_002238885.1 Alphaproteobacteria bacterium bin95
CCTCGTCGGGAAAATCGAACGGGTCGAGGGCCTCGGCGCCGGAGAGCGCGGCGGCGTGCTTCAGGTCCCAGCCTGCGCAGAAAGCCCCGCCCTCGCCCCAGAACACCGCCACGCTCGCGCTGTCATCGGCTTCGAAGGCCCGGAAGGCATCGTAGAGCGCCACCGCGCTTTCCGGATCCATTGCGTTGCGCGCTTCGGGCCGGGAGTGGATCACGGTCCAGACCGCGCCGTCCTTTTCGACTCTCACGCTCATGCGAAGCGCCTCCCTACCAGCAAAGCGCCTCCGTAGCCCAGGTCGGGCGGACGCCGAGTTCGGCAGAACGCGCCGCCAGTCGCGCCGGGTCGGGCGGCGAGCCGACCTCCTCCGCATGGATGCCGGCCGAGAGGAACAGCGTGTCGATGCCGAAGGCGTTGCCGCCGGCGATATCGGTCCTGAGCCCGTCGCCGATCATCAGCGCGCGGCCCTCGTCGGGACAGCCGAGAGCGGCCATCGCGCGGGCGAACACCGCGCCGTCCGGCTTCCCGTGCCAGGAAACGTCGCCGCCGAGCTCGACATAGCGGACGGCAAGCGAGCCCGCGCAGAGCGAGAGCCTGTCGCCGATATGCACCACGAGGTCCGGATTGGCGCAGACCATCGGGAGCGCGCGCGCCGCGGCCGCCGCCAGCAGCGGCTCGTAGTCCTCCACGGTCTCGTCCCAGCCGTCGATGCCGGTACAGAGGATGAAGTCGGCCTCCTCGACCTGCTCCACTATGTCCAGCCCGTTGCCTTCGCGCACATCGTTGTCGCGCTCCGGCCCGACATGCAGGCAGCGCCGGCCGATCCGCTTGTGCCAGGCGTCGTCGCGGTGCTTGAGAGCGGCCCAGGCCGACTCGCCCGAAGACATGACCGCATCGTAAAGGCTGCGCGGCACACCCATCTCGTCGAGGCGCCGGATCAGCGAGGCGATCCGGCGCGGACCGTTGGAGAGGAAACAGACCCGCTTGTCGCCGCCGGCGCGCAGCCGCTCCAGCGCGTCGAGCGCCGCCGGGAAGGGTCGGACGCCGTCATGCAGGCAGCCCCAAAGATCGACGAGGAAAGTGTCGTAGCGATCCGCCAGCGGCGCGAGGCCGGGGACGATCTCGGTGGCGCTCACGGCCTGTGCCTGCCGCTATCGGTGCGCGACGGAAGAGAAGGCCGGCATCGGCGTACCGCCGTCCGGTTGAACGACTCCGGGCATGGTGGGTTGGGCGCGGCCAGCGGCCTCCATACTGTGGGCCAAATCGCGGGCGATCTGCCGGGGCAAAAAGCTTCCCCCGTAGATCATGGCCGTATGGAACTGCACCAGCGAAGCGCCAGCTTCAAGCCTTTCGCGTGCATCTTTCGCGTTCTCGATGCCGCCGACCCCGATCAGATCAACCTTTCCTTCGCTGGCGGCCGCGATATCGCGCAGGGCCTCGGTCGCAAGCGTCTTGAGTGGACGCCCGCTCAAGCCCCCTTGCTCGTTACGCTCCGAAGACCGAAGGCCGTCGCGTTCAAAAACAGTGGTATTGGCGACGACCACGCCATCTACCGGCATTGTGGGCAGCGCCTGGCCAAGCTCAAAGCGTTCAGACTTTTCCAGATCCGGGGACAACTTAACCCAAAGCGCCGTGCCAACCGAGAGCGTCTCACGCACACGCTCGACGATCCGGCGAAGCTCGCCTTCCTGCTGTAACGCACGCAAGCCTGGCGTGTTGGGGGACGACACATTGACAGTGACGAAATCGGCGAGCCCGTCAACCGCTCTTGCCACCGCCGCGTAGTCGCTCGTCGCATCCGTACTGTCACTGTTCTTTGCTAAGTTGACGCCGACTACGCCTCTACCCCAGTACCTACGGTAACGTTCAAGGCGTCGTGTCACCTTTGCTACGCCATCGCTGTAGAACCCCATCCGATTAATGACAGCACGGTCTGCAACCAGACGAAACAGTCTCGGCTTTGGGCTTCCGAGTTGCGGCTTCGGCGTGACGGCACCGATCTCGACGAAGCCAAAACCCAGACCGAGCACACCCCTGATGACCTCTCCATGCCTGTCGAAGCCTGGTGCCAAGCCAACAGGATTGTCTACTTCGATTCCAGCTCGCCGCACAGGAAAAGCCCGAGGTTGGAACCTAAGAGGAGAAAATTTGAGTAGTCCAAGCGCCACGGAGTGCGCCTTCTCCGGCGGCAGCAGGTGGAGCAACCTGCTTGGCGGCCACATATAGTACACCGCTCTTACCTACTCCAACGCGAGACGCGCTTGAATGCACCAGACGGAAGTTTCATTTTACTGTCACAACCAGTAGCATCCAACGTGCAAGCCTATACCATATGTATGCTGTCAACACCAATTTACACAAAAAATTATTTTTTCGTTAAGTTGATTTGACGCAGGCAGCATCGTTCACAGACCCGACAGGTCGAAATCGGCGATGACCGGCGCATGGTCCGACGGGCGCTCCCAGCCGCGTGCCTCGCGCAGCACTTCAGCGCCGGCCAGCGCGCCCGAGAGCGCCGGGGTGGCCCAGATATGGTCGAGGCGCCTGCCGCGGTCGGATGCGGACCAGTCGCGCGCCCGGTAGCTCCACCAGCTGTAGAGCTTCTCTTCGGGCGGGATGAAATGGCGGACCGCGTCGATCCACTCGTGCGAGTCCTGCACCGCCGCCAGATGTTCCACCTCGACGGGTGTGTGGCTGACCACCTTGAGAAGCTGGCGGTGCGACCAGACATCGGTTTCCAGCGGCGCGATGTTGAGGTCGCCCACCATCACCCGGCGTGCGCCGTCGTCGCGCCGCTCCTGCCACCAGCCGGTCATCTCGCGCAGGAAGTCGAGCTTGTGGGCGAACTTGTCGTTGATCTCCGGGTCAGGCTCGTCGCCGCCGGCCGGGACGTAGAAATTGTGAATCTCGACGCCCGCCACGGTGGCGAATGTGTGGCGCCCGTCCGAGCGCCCGCACCAGTCCTTCGAGCCGCCGTCCTCGATGGGCAGGCGCGAGAAGATCGCAACGCCGTGATACGCCTTGATGCCATAGAGCACCGAATGGCGGTAGCCGAGCGCATGGAAGGGTTCGACCGGGAAACGGTCGCTCTCGACCTTGACCTCCTGGAGGCAGAGCACATCGGGCGCGCGCTCGGCCGCCAGACGCTCGACGCCGGGTATGCGCAGCCGGACGGAGTTGACGTTCCAGCTTGCGATCCTGAGCCGGTCAGCCATTGAGCGCGGCTTTCTCCGCCTCGGTATAGAAGGCGTCGGCGTGGATGTCCTCGGGGCGCATGTCTCGGATCGCGAGCATCTCCGTTGCCACCTCGACCATCACGGGCGGCCCGGCGAGATAGGCCTTGCAACCGTCCAGATCGTCGAAATCGGCCGCCACCGCCTCATGGACGAAGCCCGTGCGGCGGGCGGTCTCATCCTCCGGCTCCGACAACACGATCTGGACGCGAAGCCGCTCATGCTTCGATGCCAGCCCGGCGAGTTCTTCTTCGAGATAGACGTCGCATTCGCCGCGCACCCCGAAATAGAAGTAGATCGGCTGCGGCATGTCCTTGGCGAGCGCCGTCTCCATGATCGCCTTGACGGGCGCCAGGCCCGATCCGCCCGCTATGGCGAGGATCGGCCCGCGATGCGCCTCGCGCAGATAGGCCGCGCCGTAAGGCCCCTCGACCGCAACCTTGTCGCCCTCGTTTATCTCGTCCCGGACGAAGTTGGACACCTCGCCGTCGTCCATCGCGCGGATGTGGAATTCGAGCATGCCGCCGCCGGGACCCGTCGCCATGGAATAGTCGCGCGCCGGGCGGCCGGCGAAGGCGAGCGAGGCGTACTGGCCGGCCGTATACGCGAAATCGACACCCTCCGGCACAGCGAGCCTGAGCCGCACGATGTCGTGCGTCATCTCAGTGCGTTCCGCGACCGTCGCCTCGAAGCGGCGCAGCGGATGGGCGACCATCTCCTCGTCGTCGTTGAGCCAGGCGACCTCGAGGTTCTCCTGCGGGTGCGAACGGCAGGCAAGGACGAAACCGCTTTCCTTTTCCTCGTCCGTCAGCGCGAAGTCGGAATAGGGCTCCATCTCCACGCTGCCGGCATAGAGCCGGCTCTTGCAGGCCCCGCAATTGCCCGACCGGCAACCGTGCGGATAGGGAACGCCCTGTTCCAGCGCCGCTTCCAGCAGCGTCTGGTCGTCGTCCACCTCGACGGGCTCGCCCCACTGGGCGATCTTCACGATGCGTGTCATGGATTGCGCGCCCTCTATTCCAGGGACTTGATGACGCCTTCGCACATCGCCTTGGCGTCGCCGAACAGCATCATCGTATTCTCGTTGAAGAACAGCGGATTATCGACGCCGGCATAGCCGCTCGCCATGGACCGCTTGACGAACATGACCATCCGCGCCCGGTCCACCTCCAGCACGGGCATGCCGTAGATGGGGCTGGAGGGGTCGGTTCGCGCCGAGGGGTTGGTGATGTCGTTCGCGCCGATGACGAAGGCAATGTCGGTGGAGGGGAAGTCGCGGTTGATGGCCTCCATCTCGACCACCTTGTCATAGGGGACATTGGCTTCCGCCAGCAGCACGTTCATGTGCCCCGGCATCCGCCCTGCAACCGGGTGGATGGCAAAGCGCACGCGCACGCCCTCCCCTTCCAGCATATCGACCATCTCGCGGAGCGCGTGCTGGGCCTGGGCCACCGCCATGCCGTAGCCGGGAACGACCACCACCGAACCGGCATTGCGCATCATGAAAGCGGCGTCTCCGGCATTGCCGGCCTTGACCGGCCCCCGGTCGGCGGCTTCCCCGGTCGGCCCCTCGGTCTCGCCGCCGAAGCCGCCCAGCAGCACGTGGGCGAGCGAGCGGTTCATGCCCTTGCACATGATGTAGGAGAGGATCGCCCCGGACGCGCCGACCAGCGCCCCGGTAATGATCATCAGCGGGTTATCGAGCGTGAAGCCGATGCCGCAGGAGGCCCAGCCCGATGCCGAGTTCAGCACCGAGATGACGACCGGCATGTCCGCCCCGCCGATGGGGATGACCACCAGCACCCCCCATATGAGCGCCGCGAGCGCGAGCGCCCAGAACAGACCGGCCGTGCCCCAGCCCGCGAAGGCAAGCGCCGCCATCAGCACGATCAGCCCGACAAAGGCGTTGACCGCCCGCTGGCCGGTGAAGGTGATGGGCGCGCTCCGCATCAGGCCCTGCAGCTTGGCGAAGGCGACGACCGAGCCGGTGAAGGTGACGGCGCCGATGGCGGTCGAGGCCATGATCTCGACCAGGCTGTGGGTCGCCAGCCCGCCATTGAGCGGAATGCCGTAGAGGCTCGGGCTCTCCAGGGCGGCCGCGGCGATCAGCACCGCGGCGAGGCCGACCAGACTGTTGAAGATCGCGACCAGCTGCGGCAGGTCCGTGATCTTGACCCGAAGCGCAATCAGCGTGCCGACGGCGCCGCCGATGACGATGCCGCCCAGCACCAGCTCGAATGTGGCGATCTGCGGGCGCAGCAGGGTTGCGCCGACGGCGATGGCCATGCCGGCGATGGCGATCCAGTTGCCCTGGCGAGCGGTCTCCGGCGAGGCGAGGCCGCGAATACCCAGGATGAAGCAGATCGCCGCCACCAGATAGGCGAAGGATGCTATCGAGGCTTCCATCCCGTCAGCTGTCCTTCTTGCGGAACATCTGGAGCATTCTCTGGGTGATGATGAAACCGCCGAAGATATTGACCGAGGCCAGCACCACGGCGACGAAACCCAGGATCTTGGAGATGCCGAAAATGGCCGGGCCGGCGGCAATCATCGCGCCCAGCACGACTACACCGGAAATGGCGTTGGCTACCGACATCAGCGGCGCATGAAGTGCTGGCGTGACCTTCCAGACCACGTAATAGCCGACGAAGCAGGCAAGCGCGAACACGGTCAGGCCGAACAGCAGGGGGTCGGTCCCGGGCGCATCCGCCTGGGCCGCACGATGGGCGAGGTCGGACGCCTCGGCCGCCAGCCGCTGCGCTTCGTCGGCAAGCTGGCCGGCACGGTCCGCAATCGCCGCGGCGTCCCGGTTGAGGGGGTCAGCCATCGGGGGCGTCCTTCGCTTTCAGTGCCGTCGCAGAGACAATCGGGTCTTCGTAGTCGGGAGCCAGCACGCCGCGCTCCTTGTCCACCAGCAAATCGACAAAATTCACGAGATTGCGTGCATAGAGGGCGCTTGCATCCTGCGCCACGCGGGACGGCAGGTCGCTGTCGCCGACGATGAGCACGCCTTGCTCCTCGACGATACGGTCGGCCTGGCTCAGCTCGCAATTGCCGCCCTGTGCGACCGCGATATCGATGACTACGGAGCCGGGCGCCATTTCGCGCACCGCCTCCACCGAGAGCAGGCGCGGCGCGGGCCGGCCGGGGATCTGCGCGGTCGTAATGACGATGTTCGTGCGCGCCAGCGTCTCGGCCAGCTTGTCGGCCTGCTCGCGCTTGTAGTCCTCGCCCATCTCCCGGGCGTAGCCGCCTTCGTCCTCGGCAAGGCTCGGCTGCCTGTGGTCCACCTCGATGAAGCTGGCGCCGAGGCTCTCCACCTGCTCGCGCGCGGCCGGGCGCACATCCATCGCCGAGACGACCGCCCCGAGGCGCCGGGCGGTCGCTATTGCCTGAAGGCCGGCCACGCCGGCACCCAGTATCAGCACCCTTGCGGGCGCGATGGTCCCTGCGGCCGTCACCATCATCGGGAAGGCGCGGCCGAAGAGATCGGCGCCGCGGATCACCGCCGCATAGCCGGCGAGGTTGGACTGGCTCGAAAGCGCATCCATGGTCTGCGCGCGGGTGATGCGCGGCATGAGCTCCATCGCGAACGCCTCGACGCCGGCGGCAGCGAGCGCGGCCGGACCGCCGTCATCGCCGAAGGGCGCCAGCAGGCCCGCAAGCATCGCACCGCGCTTCAGTCGCCCGATGGCCGGCATCTGCACCGCAAGCACCAGGTCCGCCGCTTCGGGAGCCTCCGGGTCGATCTCTGCGCCGGCCTCGACATAGGCGGCGTCCGTGTAGCCGGCGGCAGCCCCGGCATCGGGTTCCACGCGCACCTCGAAGCCCATTGCCAGCAGCCGTTTCACGCTGTCCGGCGTCGCGGCAACACGGCGCTCGCGCGGCGCGGTTTCCTTCGGTATCCCTGCTAGCATGCCATCTCTCCGAGCGCGGGGTTGTTGCATTGCACAACGGATTTGGCAAGCGCTCGCATTGTCGCTAGTTTTGCCTTCTGGAGGGGTTCATTGATTGTCTGTCGTCTCGTAGCCCTGTTGTTCGCCTGCGGCGCGATGATCGCCCTCGGCGGCGACATCTGGCAGGCCGCAGCCGGAGGCGGCTGGCAGCCGCAGGCGCTCGGGCAGGTCTGGTTCTCGCTGGACAGCGGCAGCCTCAACCTCGCCCAGGCCGTCATCCAGCGATACCTGCATCCCTGGCTCTGGGACCCGGCCTTCGTGCAGTTGCTGCTCTGGCCGGCCTGGGTCGTCCCGGGCGCGCTGGCTATCGTGCTGTTCCTGCTCTGCCGCCGGCGGCGGGCGCGGCCGGCCGGCACGCTCACCTGACCCGCCGGGACGGCCAGCGTCCCATGCGCGCCCCGGGCCCGCGTGCCATACTGGCGCGGCGGGACCGGGAGGGTGCAGCATGGACGGGCGTCTTGCAGGCAAGGCGGCGCTGGTCGCCGGGGCGGGGTCGATCGCCGAGGGGTGGTCCAACGGCAAGGCGAGCGCAGCATTGATGGCGCGGGAAGGCGCGCGCGTCTTCTGCGTGGACCGGAACGGGGCCGCCGCGGAGGAAACAGCGGCGGAGATTCATGCCGAGGGCGGCGAGGCGCGGGCCTGGCAGGCGGATATGTCGGTTGCAGCCGAAGTCGAGGCGGCGGTGGCTGCCTGCCTCGATGCCTGGGGACAGATCGACATCCTTTTCAACAATGTCGGCCTCCAGGCGCTCGGCGGCCCGGTGGAACTCGACGAAGAAGACTGGGACCGGCTGATGACCGTCAACGTCAAGTCGATGTTCCTTGCCTGCAAGCATGTGCTGCCGGTCATGGTCGAACAGGGGCGCGGCTCGATCGTCAACAACTCGTCGCTGGCGAGCCTGCGCTTCGCCTATCCCGCGGTCGCCTATTCGGCGTCGAAGGGCGCAGTCAACGAACTGACGCGCAACATCGCCGGGCAATACGCGCCGCAGGGCATACGCTGCAATGCGGTGCTGCCGGGGATGATGGCGACGCCGCGCATTACCCGGCGGCTGAAGGAAGTCCACGGCGACAGTTTCGAGAGCGTGCTGGAAGAGCGCGCCGGCATCGTGCCGATGGGCCGCGCGGGCACGGCCTGGGACGTGGCCTATGCCGTGCTCTTCCTCGCTTCGGACGAAGCGGCCTACATTACCGGGACCGAGCTGGTCGTCGATGGCGGGCTCGCCGCATCGGTGCGCGGCCGGCCTTGGTCGGAGGAGATGGGCGGATGACGCCCTGCCTTGCAGCACTCACCTTCGATTTCGACGGCATGTCCGGCTTCATCGCCCGGGGCCGGACCTCGCCAACCATGCTTTCGCGCGGCGAGTTCGGCGCGGTCGGGGTTGAGCGCATATTGCGGCTGCTGGACCGCCACGGCATTGCCGCCTCCTTCTTCATTCCGGGCATCACCATCGGCACATGGCCGGAACACAGCCGGCGCATCCACGAGGCCGGCCACGAGATCGGCCACCACGGCTGGCGGCATATCACGCCGACCCAGTTGTCGAGGGAGGAAGAAGCGGAGGAGTTGGACCTGGGCATTGCCGCCATCGAGGCGCTGACCGGCGCGCGCCCGCGCGGCTATCGCTCGCCTGCCTGGGACCTTTCCGAGCATTCCGTCGAACTGCTGCTGGAGCGCGGCTTCGCCTATGACAGCTCGATGATGGGCCACGACACGCAGCCCTACCGGGTGCGCCGCGGCGATGTCATACGGGCCGACGAGGCTTCGACCTTCGGCGAGGAAACCTCCCTGTTGGAATTGCCGGTCTCCTGGAGCGCGGACGACTGGCCGCATTTCGAGTTCATGCCGCCCGGCATGCCGGGCCTCAGAGGCACAGGCGCCGTGCTGGAAAACTGGCTGGACGATTTCCGCTACATGGTCCGCCACGAGGAGGGCGGGCTGATGACCTACACCTTCCACCCGCTGGTGATCGGCCGGGGCCACCGGATGTTGTTCCTCGAACGGCTGATCCAGGGCCTCCGCCGCCTGGGCGCGGAATTCGTGCGCCTCGATGACGCGGCCCGGCGTTTCGGCGCGCCGTAGAAGGGCTAGCCCGCATCATGGAAGCGCTGGAGCGAAGCAGCCCGGCGGGCTGGGGCGCCGGCGCCCTGCTGGGGGAAGCGAGGCTCAGGATGCGCGAACACGCCGGCGGCTGAAGGCGCAGGTCCGGTCGCCTGTCCCGCCCGGCGGCGTCAGGCGTGGGGGACATGCTCTTCGGCGCCCGAATACGGATTGAATTCCGCCTCGATCTTCGCCATCAGGAAGAAGGTTTCCTCCACTGCATTGGTGATGAGCAGGACATTCAGCGCTGCCGGATTCAGCAAGGGCGGATCGAGTTCCACATAGCGGGCGCGCATGTCGCGCATCAATGTCCCCCGGTCCCCGATGAGTTGCGCGGCGATCTTCCACGAAACCTCGTCCTCGGACTCCATCGCATCGGCCACGGACAGGAATACGGTGTCCACCCCCTCGCAAATGTCCATGCGGAACTTTTCCAGCCCCGGCCGGCCCTTGAGGTCCAGCAGGGCCTCGCACATATCCCCTACCGCACTTTCCATCCACGAAAGAAGCTTCAGGC
>MPNF01000083.1 GCA_002238885.1 Alphaproteobacteria bacterium bin95
CGGATTTCCGGGCCTTCCTGCCGCTCGTCTTCCGCCTGCGCAACATTGCCGGCGCGCTCGTCACCATGCCGCACAAGGTGGCGGCGGCGGGCCTGCTGGACGAGGCCGGCCTCGCCGTGGACATCTGCGGGTCGTGCAACGCGGTGAAGCGCGACGGGAACGGCCGTCTGGTCGGCGACATGTTCGACGGCGAGGGCTTCGTCGCCGGCCTTCGCGGCAAGGGCCGCGAGGTCCGGGGCACCTCGGCGCTTGTCGTGGGATCGGGCGGAGTCGGGTCCGCCGTCGCGGCATCGCTCGCACAGGCCGGCGCACGGCGCCTGGCCCTTTTCGACATCGACGGAGAGGCCTGCGACAGGCTCGCGGGCCGGCTGCGCCCCCACTACCCGGACCTCGTCCTCGAGACCGGATCGAACGACCCGCAAGGCCATGACATCGTCGTTAACGCAACGCCGGTCGGCATGAAACCGGACGACTCCCTGCCGATGGACGCGGAACGTATCGTGCCGGGCAGCTTCGTCGGAGATGTCGTGCTCGCGCAGGAGGAGACCCCGTTCCTCGCCGCGGCCCGCGCCAGGGGATGCCTGACCCAGGCCGGGATCGACATGGTCTTCGAGCAGGTCCCGGCCTGTCTGGAATTCTTCGGCTTCCCCACGGCCGCGCCGGAGGAACTGCGCCGGCTCGCCGAACTCGAGGATTGATACCGGCCGGGGGCTTCGACACAGGAGAAGCCGTGGTAAGCTGGACGCAGGAAAAAGACGGCTTGCGGAGCCGTCTTTTCGATTCCGGAAATCGAAGGAACCGCGTTGTCATGCCGAACACGGACAGAGGACATGCGCTCATCGGTTTCGAGCCCTGAACCGCGGCGCGAGGACAGCGGGTCGACCGGCCACCTCGAACCCGGCACCCGGTAAAGCCCGATGCTCGCGCGCTTCCAGGCCCTGCCGCCCGTCGCCCGGGGCATGTTGCTGATGGTCGTCACAACGGTCTGCTTCACGGCGATGCACACGATGGCGCGGGCGATGGGCGAGGTCTTGCCGCCCTTCGAGGTCGCATTCTTCCGCAACCTGTTCGGCCTGCTGGCGCTGGCGCCTGTCTTCCTGCGCCACGGCATCGCGCCCCTGAAAACGGAGAAGCTGCGCCTCCACGCGCTGAGGGGCGCGGTGCAGGCGGGCTGGATGCTGGCCTTTTTTACCGGGCTCACGATGATCCCGTTGGCCGACGTGACAGCTCTCGCATTCTCTGCACCGCTGTTCGGCAGCCTGCTGGCCGTGATCCTGCTGGGCGAGGTCATCCGCATGCGCAGGGTTGCGGCGTTGGTCGTGGGCTTCGTCGGCGTGCTGGTGGTGCTGCGTCCGGGCTTCGAGGAGGTCAGCGCCGGCGCTCTGCTGATCGTCGCCGCTTCGGTCGCCTGGGGCTTGACGATCACGATCATCAAGGTCCTGGCGAAGACTGAATCGAGCGTGACGCAAACGGTCTATATGGGCCTGTTTCTCACCCCGATCACCCTCGTGCCGGCGCTCTTCGTCTGGGAGTGGCCGGAGCCCGTTCACTATCTATGGCTTATCGCCATCGGCATTTTCGGCACTCTCGGCCACCTCGCCTTCGCGCAGGCCGTCAAGCTCGCCGATTCGACGGCCGTCCTACCGCTCGACTTCCTGCGGCTCATCTGGGCGAGCCTGATTGGATTCTTCCTGTTCTCCGAAGTGCCCGACGCCCTGTCCTGGCTCGGAGGTGCCGTCATTTTCGTCTCGGCCACCTATATCGCCGTCCGGGAAAGCCGGCAGGCGCTGTCGAAGCAGATGCCGGCTGCTTCTTCCGACACCCGCTAAAGGCCGATGTTCGCGCGCTTCCAGGCTCTGTCGCCTACCGCCCAGGGCATGTCCCTGATGATTGCGACCACGCTCTGCTTCACGACGATGCAGACGATGGTACGGCTGATGGGCGAGGCGCTGCCGCCCTTCGAGGTCGCATTCTTCCGCAACCTGTTCGGCCTGCTCGCGCTGGCGCCGATCTTCCTGCGCCACGGCATCGCGCCCTTGCGCACGAAGAAGCTGCATCTCCATGCGCTGAGAGGCGCGGTGCAGGCGGGCGGAATGCTGGCCTTCTTCACCGGGGTCACGATGATTCCGCTCGCTGAGGTAACGGCGCTCTCCTTCTCCGCCCCGCTGTTCGGCAGCCTGCTGGCCGTGATCCTGCTGGGCGAGGTGATCCGCGTGCGCCGCATCACGGCGCTGGTCGCCGGTTTCGCCGGCGTGCTGCTGGTGTTGCGTCCGGGTTTCGCGGAAGTCAGCACGGGGGCCATGCTGATCGTCGCCTCCTCGCTCACATGGGGCATGGCGATCACGCTCATCAAGGTGCTGGCGAAGACCGAAACGAGCGTGACGCAAACCGTCTATATGGGCCTGTTCCTTACCCCGATAACCTTCGTCCCCGCGCTCTTCGTCTGGGAATGGCCGCAGCCGGAGCACTATATCTGGTTCGCAGCCATCGGCATTGTCGGAACAGTCGGCCACATCGCTTTCGCTCAGGCCGTCAAGCTTGCCGATTCGACGGCGGTGCTGCCGCTCGACTTCCTGCGGCTCATCTGGGCGAGCCTTGTCGGATTCCTCCTGTTCGCCGAGGTGCCGGATGCCGGGTCCTGGCTCGGTGGCGCGGTCATTTTCGCCTCGGCAACCTATATTGCCTTCCGCGAAAGCCGGCTCGCCCGGTCGAAGCAGGCTGGCAAAGCTTCTACCGACACTTGAACAAGCAGACAAACGCCCATATAATAACACCAAATTTGACGTTTCGGAGTCATTCCGATGACCAGCGCGATCATGCGTTCCGAGCGGCCGGTGCTGCTCTCGCCGCGGCTGCGCCACGGCCTCCGGCGGCTGGGGCTGAGGGCGCTCGGCAGCGTGCAGCTTGCTGCGGGGCTGGCGCTGGCGCTGGCGCTGGTTACCTATGACGCCTCCGACCCTGCTGCCAATGTCGCCTCCGGCGGCGCGACCTCGAATGTGCTCGGCAGCGCCGGCGCCTGGGTTGCGGACTGGCTGCTGCGCGGCTTCGGCGTGGCGGCCGCGGCCGCGGCCGTCGTCCCGATCGCCTGGGGGTGCCGCGGCCCCAGCGGCCCCCCCCCCCGCCGCGTCGCGCTGCGCCTGATCGCCCTTGTCCTGGTCCTGCCCTGCCTTGCCATGGCGCTGGCGGCGCTTCAGGGCGTCGGCGACTGGCCGCTTCGAGAGGGCCCGGGAGGCGCTATCGGCACGGTGCTGTACCACCGCGCGGAGTTGCTGTTCGGCGGTTCGGCGTGGATCGTCCATGCCGCCAGCCTGGGCGTCGGAGCGCTGCTCGCGGCCTGGGCGTTCGGTTTCGACCTGGAGGATTGGGCCTGGGTCGGCGCCGGCGTAGTTGCGGCCGGGCGCGGGCTTCGGCGCGGCGCCGGCCTGCTCCCGGTGCCGTCGGTGAGGCTGTCCGCCCATGCCCGGCGGACCGAGAACCCGCATCGCACCCGGCGCCGGACCGCGCCGGCGCTGCGCCAGGCCGGAATCGAGGAGGACGATATAATCGTTCCCGTCGAAGCGGAGGAAGTGCCTCCCGTGCCGCCGCCGCCCGCACCGCCCGAGCAGCCGCCGGCCCGGCGCAGGAAGCGCGGACCGACGATACAGCAGCGCAGGCTGCCTCTCGACGACGGCTACATGACGCCGCCCGTCGAACTTCTGCAATTGCCGCCGCCCGATGCCGAGCGCGGCATGCCCGACGACGAGACGCTGGAGCGCAACGCAGCCCTGCTGATGTCGGTGCTCGAGGATTTCGGCATCGGCGGCGAGGTGGTTGCGACGCGCCCCGGCCCCGTGGTTACGCTCTACGAATTCGAGCCCCAGGCCGGAATCAAGTCATCGCGCATCATCGGGCTGGCAGACGACATTGCCCGCTACATGTCCGCGGTCTCCGTACGCGTCGCGCTCGTTCCCGGCCGCACGGTGATCGGCATCGAAATGCCGAACCGGATCCGCCAGACCGTCTTCATGCGCGAACTGATCGAGACGGATGCGTACGAGCTGTCGAAGGCCGATCTGCCGCTGATACTCGGCAAGGATATCGGCGGCGGCCCGCAGGTTGCCCAGCTGGAGCGGATGCCGCATCTGCTGATCGCCGGCACGACCGGGTCCGGCAAGTCGGTGGCGATCAACACCATGATCCTCTCGCTGCTTTACAAGCTGCCGCCGGAGCGCTGCCGGCTCATCATGGTCGATCCGAAGATGCTGGAGCTCTCGGTCTATGAGGGAATTCCGCATCTCCTGACCCCGGTCGTCACCGATCCCAGGAAGGCCGTCGTCGCGCTCAAATGGACCGTGCGCGAGATGGAGAACCGTTACCGGGCGATGTCCGCGCTCGGCGTGCGCAATATCGGCGGCTATAACGCGCGCATCGCGGAGGCGCTCTCGCAGGGCGAGACGCTGACACGCCGGGTGCAGACAGGCTACGACCCGGAGACGGGCGCACCGGAGTTCGAGGACCAGCCCCTCGACATGCGCCCCCTGCCCTTCATCGTGGTGGTGATCGACGAACTCGCCGACCTGATGCTGGTCGCGCGGAACGACATCGAGACCGCGATCCAGCGTCTCGCCCAGATGGCGCGGGCCGCCGGCATCCATCTGCTCATGGCGACCCAGCGCCCGTCCGTGGATGTCATCACAGGCACAATCAAGGCAAACTTCCCGACCCGGATCAGCTTCCAGGTCACGTCCAAGATCGACAGCCGCACCATTCTGGGAGAAGGCGGCGCGGAGCAGCTTCTCGGCCAGGGCGACATGCTGTTCATGGCCGGCGGAGGCCGCATCGCCCGCATCCACGGCCCCTTTGTCTCGGACGAGGAAGTCGAGGAGATCGTCGCCCATCTGAAGACGCAGGGGTCGCCCGACTATCTCGACGCCATCACCGAGGACGAGGATGTCGCTTCCGGGATTCCGGGTTTCGAGAAGCCCGAAGGCGAGTCGGGCGACGACGACCTCTACGACCGCGCCGTGGCCTTCGTCGCACGCGAACGCAAGGTGTCCGTCAGCCTCATCCAGCGCCATCTGCGCATCGGCTACAACCGCGCCGCGCGCATCGTCGAAGAGATGGAGGCGCAGGGCGTCGTCAGCGGGCCCAACCACCAGAACAAGCGCGAAGTGCTGGTAGGCGGACATGGCGATTGACCGGCTGTTCCGGACTGCGGCGGCAGCTTTGCTTTCCTTTGCGTTCGCTTCGCCCGCCTCCGCCGACAGCGCCGCCCTCGACGACGGAGACCGTGCCGCTATCGCGCGCGCCGAGGCCTATCTGAACGGGCTGACCACGCTGCAGGCGCGCTTCGTGCAGCTCGATTCCTCGGGCGAGGCCGCAACCGGCAGGCTCATGGTCAGGCGTCCGGGGCGGATGCGCTTCGAATACGATCCCCCGACACCGATCCTGCTGGTGTCGCCCGGCTCCGAACTGATCTATTACGACCGCGACCTCAAGACGGCGACCCGCCTCGACTGGGAGGATACGCCCGCCTGGTTCCTGCTGGCCGACAGGGTGTCGCTGTCGCCGGACGGC
The DNA here is from genome assembly GCA_002238885.1 of Alphaproteobacteria bacterium bin95. Taxonomy (GTDB): domain Bacteria; phylum Pseudomonadota; class Alphaproteobacteria; order Bin95; family Bin95; genus Bin95. The sequence continues at coordinate 5,557 of MPNF01000083.1, forward strand.
CCGTACCGGGTTGTCGATGTCCAACAGTCGCCGGGCCTGCTGGTCTTTACAGCCGAGGATGCCGACGCCCCGGACAACGGATACATCGCCGTCAGCTTCGCCGACCGGCTCGGAGTGCTGAAACTGACAGGATGGGTTGCGGTGGACGCGCTCGGCCAGCCGACCCGGATCACTCTGTTCAACATTGCAGCGAACCTGCCGATCGACGACTCGGCCTTCGTGTTCGACGAACCCCTTTCCGCCTTCGAGAAGCAGGACCCATAGGCGCTCTCCCTTCGCCGGAGGCGGAAGACAGTTGAAACGGCGCGCCGGGCGACGAATAATCCGGGAAAGCCGGCCATGATGGAGCTTTCCACGATGCAGACACTGACCCCCGAACAGCGCCGCAATTGGGACATCGACGGCTACCTGCTCGTCGAGGGAGCGTTGGCGCCCGACAAGGTGTCCCTCTTCTCGGACAAGATCGACGAGATCCGCAAACGTCCGGGTTACGAGCCGTTGTCGGGCATGCTTCCGCGAGGCCATTACGGCTGGGTCGAGCAATGCGCCGACCAGAACCCCGAAGCCTTCATGGACCGGCGCGACCTGCTCTCCTACGACCAGTCCTTCATAGACCTGATCGACCATGCGCCGGTTTTCGACCTGATCGTCGACATTATGGGCCCCAACCTCGCCTTCAGCATGTCGCAGGCCATCGTGCGCGCCTCGGGCGACGGCTTCGAGGGCTTCACCCACACCGATGGCGGCGAGGGCCAGCGCGAGGTGCGGGTGACCGAAACCAGCCGGCCCATCGCGGTCAAGGCGCTCTATCTGCTAACCGATGTGGAAGGCCGCGACGCCGGCAATTTCACCGTGTATCCCGGCAGCCACATGCGTCCCTTCCCCTGGGACCGCCAGCCGCCGCTTTCGCCGCAATCGCCGGGCGCGGTGCATCTCGAAGGCAAGGCCGGCGACTGCTTCATCTTCTCCCACGCGCTCTGGCACGGGCCCGCGCCCAACAAGTCCGGCCGCGCGCGCAAGACGCTGCTCTACAACTATTCGCAGATGTTCATGCGCGCCTACGACTATCACGGCTCGCACAGCCTCACCCAGCGCGCCACGCCGCGCCAGCGCCGCCTGATGGGCGACCTCGGCTACGACTTCCGCCCCGGCTCCTATTTCTATGTGCCGGACGACCAGACCGAGGTCATCATGGGCCGCAGCGAAGCGGCAGCCGCAGCCGAATAGGATGCGGCCTCCCGGAGAGGCTCAGAAGGCAGTGAAATACTCCGCGTGCTCCCATTCCGAGACGGTCATGAGGTAACGGTCCCATTCGGCACGCTTTAGCCGCGCCAGATAGGACACAAACGCGTCCCCAAGGGCGGCGCGATACATCTCCGACGCCTCGAAACACTCGATGGCGGCCAGCAGGCTGACCGGCAGGCGTTCGGCGCCTTCGTCGTCATAGGGGTCGGCAAGGGGCGGAGGCGGGATCAGGCCGTTCTCCAGCCCGTCCAGCCCCGAGAGGATCTGGAAGGCGAGCGCAAAATAGGGATTGGCGGTGCTGTCGGGCACACGGTTCTCCACCCGGCTGGCCGGGTCGCCGGGAGCCAGGAGCGTGCGCAGCATGGCGCCGCGATTGTCCCCGGCCCAGCCGATGCGGTTGGGCGCCAGCAGGTAGGAGGTGTAGCGCTTGTAGCCGTTCACCGTGGGCGTCGTGGCGATGCAGGAGGCCGCGGCATGGCGCAGGAGGCCGGCAATCCAGCCGCTTGCCGCAGGCGTGAGCGCGCCGTCCGGGCCGGGGGCGAAAAGGTTCCGTCCATCCGCATCGGCGAGGGACTGGTGGATATGCCAGCCATTGCTCGCCGCGTTCGGCAGCCGGGGCCGGGCCATGAAGGAGGCCAGGAGCCCCTCGCGGTGGCACATCTCCTTGACCATCGTGCGGAAATTGACGGCCATGTCGGCAATCGTCATGGGATCGCCGGGAGCAAAGGTGAACTCGAACTGGCTCGGTCCCATCTCGATCTCGACGCTGCGCACCGGCATGCCCATGGCCTGCGCGGCGCGGCGGAGCCTGTCGAGAAGCGCCTCGCTCTCGCCGTAACGCGTTTCCGTCAGATACTGGTAGCCTTGGTTCAGCGCGCGCGTCACCGGAGGACGGGCCGGCATGGTGGTGTCCGCGTGGTCGAGCGCGGGATCGGTGACCTCGAAGACCTGAAATTCCACCTCCAGTCCCACGACCGCCCGCATGCCCTGTTCGGAGAGCCTGTCGCAGGCGCCCTGCAGGATCCGGCGCGAGGCGAAGGAGACGGGCTCCCCCGAAGTCATCGACACATCGCAATGGATGAAGGCAGAGTGCGGGGACCAGGGCAGCACGCGGAACGTGTGCGGCAGGGGCGCCAGCACCAGGTCGCCCGCTCCCAGCATCGGCGCGTCGCCTCCTTCCGACCAGACGGGAAACACCGTCCGGTGCGAGACGTCCTTGAGCAACAGGGTGGAAGGGGCCCGAATGCCCGAGGCGAAGGCGTCCGTCAGCGCCTCGGCCGTGATCGTCTTGCCGCGCAGGATGCCGTGAGGATCGGCAAGGAGCACGCGGACGGTCTCGATTCCTTCGGCCTCGACCAGCGCGACCGTCTCCGCCGCGCGGACGATATCCTCCTCCGAAAGTACCCCGGCTCGCGCAAGGCCGCCCGCCCGGATCCTGTCTTCGACGCCGGCCATAACCGTTTAGATCGATGCGTCCCAGGGACATGCGGCGCGGCGCTCCAGGTCGGCGCGCATGCTGGCGGCCTCCCAATCGGCGGTGTCCGCAATGGCGTCGTTGGAGAGCGGTCCGACGATCCCGGCCACATCGACGCCTTTCCGCATGGGCAGAGCTGTCTCCTCGTTCCCGGCCAGACCCTCGATAGCCCCCCGCAACAGCCTGCGATACTGCACGATGCCTGCATCGGTCGCGCCCAGATGCTCCCTGGTGCGGTCCTGGACCGGGCCCATGCCCTCGACTGCCCACTGGTCGTGCACATTGATGTCGAGCCCCATGCCCGTATAGGTCCGGGCCTCCTGTTCTTCCGGCCGGTATCCGTAATTGTTGCCCCTGTTCTTCAGCGGGGCGTAGTCGGGCAGGCTGTGCTCCTTCAGCCGTTGCGCGCGCATCGTCTCTTTGTCCACCGGTTTGTCGAAACTGGTGAACAGGGAGTACCAGTAACAGTTCTCGTCATCGACCGGCACATGCCACTGGGTAATCGTCATCTCGCGGCTCATCGGGATGCAGATCGCCGCGGGGAAGATCTGGTTCGTGACGCGCACATGGGTCAGGCCGTTTCCCATGTGCCTGAGCGCGGTCAGCCTGAGCCCGAATTCGGTCTCCTCGACCCTGATCTCGGGACGCGGATATTCCCGCAGCAGCTGCGTCATGGGGATGTTGGTGCCGGTGGCCGCGCTGTCCCGGAACTGCCTGCCGTAGCCCGCCTTCGGGTCCTCGTCCTCGAGGAAGCGGTGCAGGAAGGAGGCGTGGGCAGGATCGATGCCGATTTCCAGCGCCTGCAGCCAGTTGCACTCCCACAGGCCCTTGAACGCGAAGACATGCGTCCCGGGCGCCCGGAAGCAGTCGAAATTGGGGAAGCTCGGCGGCTCGCCCGGGCCCATATAAGCAAAGACGATGCCGTTCTTTTCGACGACCGGATAGGATACCGACCTGATCTGCCTGAACATTTCCGAGCCCTCGGGCTCGCCCGGCTGTTCGAGGCAATGGCCGTTGCGGTCGTAGAGCCAGCCGTGGAACGGGCAGCGCAGGCCGTTGTCTTCGCGGCGGCCGAAGCACAGGTCCGCGCCGCGGTGCAGGCAGTGCCGGCCGATCAGTCCGAGTTCGCCTTCATTGTCGCGAAACAGCACCAGCCGCTCGCCCAGAAGCGTCACCGGCACGACCGGGCGCTCGCCCTTCAGCTCGTCGCTGAGCGCGGCCGGCTGCCAGTAACGGCGAAGCACCTCGCCCGCGGGCTCACCCTTGCCCGTCCGGGTAAGCCGATCGTTGAGTTCCCGGCTCATCATGGTTCGGCTCCTGCAATTGCGGACAC